>JASJEC010000002.1 GCA_030064845.1 Kiloniellales bacterium | reverse complement strand
ATGACCAACAGCGCCCTGCTCGCGGCGCTCGGCATCGACGCGGCCCCGCGGCTGGGCTCGATCCACTGGTCGCGCTTCCGTTTCGACACCATGCAGAAGGAGCTGCGCCAGGGGAACCCGGGCATCGGCCTGGTGCCGACGACCAAGCCCGAGCTGGTCCAGGCGCTCGACCGGGTCGACGCCCTGTGGCGGCGCTACGACGCCCTCTTCGTCGAGGTCGCCAAGTCCAAGAAGATCTCCCGCGAGCAGATGACGGCGCTGACCGCGAGCCACGCCGAGACGCTCGAGGCCCTGGCCGCGCTGGTGCAGGCCTACCAGTACTTCGCCCACGGCGGCGACCACCACTCGATCCTGTCCTCGACCATCACCGGCACCGGGCGCCTGCGCGCCAGCACGCAGATCCTGCTGCGTGGCCTGATGACCGCGGCCTACGGCGACTACGCGCCGCAGGACCGCGAGCAGCTGAGCCGCATGATCAACAGCTTCGACGGGATGATGCAGGGGCTGATCAACGGCAGCGTCGAGCTGCGCCTGCTGCCGGCCGCCACGCCCGAGATCCGCAACGAGCTGGTGAAGGTCGACCTGATGTGGCAGGAGATGCAGCCGATCCTGCGCGCCACCGTCGCCGGCAACGCGGTCACGGCCAACGACATCGCCAAGGTGGCGCAGTACTCCAGCGACATGGCGGTGCCCCTGACCCGGGTCCTGATCATGTACCTGACGATTTAGGCCTTGCCGCTTCGCGGGGCCACCGCGCGGTTTGAGGGTCGGCTTCGCGGTAGTATGCCCCGCTTCATTCGGTGAGACTGGGCTCTGACCGTGGTTGCGGACTTGTTCCCTGAGGAGCGTGGGGACTGCTAGTTTTCTCTACTCTAAATCGACACTGATCTCCTGGTCCGCGCCTATCAGGACGTCGCGGTGCTGTGTCCTGCCATCGCGCTCCCACGCCAGCTCGTACTTGCCTGGCGGCATGGGACCGGCCCGGCCGTCGCCAATGACGACCCAGATCCTCTCGCCGGCGCCCTCGACGGCGGCGGGACGGATTCGCAGACTGCTTCCCGCCGGCGCGCCCTGGACGTTCAACATGCCGGTCCGGGCCCGCACCTCGAGGCTCTGGCCGGGGCGCAGTTCGACATCGGTGATCCAGACCGACCCATGGACGGTCACGACTTCGAGGTCGTAGGCCCCCGGGACGACGCCGAGCCAGTTCTGCGGGCGGAATGCCGCCAAGGCGTCCTTCCGCGCCCCGGCGGGATACAGCCTTGCTTCCTTCAGGCGCTCGCTGTTGGGACCGGAGACCCGTACGGCAGCGGGCCGAAGTTCGATCTCGGCCACCTTGCCGGGCTTGATTGCAATGGGTCTGGTGACGGTGCGGCCGGCCAGGGTGACCGACAGGAGATAGTCTCCGGGTTCCAGGTCGTATTGGCCGAAGACCCGGCGGCCACGGCGCAACAGCACCTTGGATCGAAGCGGTCCGACGCCAGCAGGCACTTTCTGCCGCAAGTTCCAGCTTCCGTAATCCGGATCGCCCGCCTGGGCGGCGAAGGCCAGCGTCACGAAGGTCTGAGAGAGGGCGGCGGTCTGGCTCGCGGAGTCGCGACGGCAGACCAGCTTGCTCCAATTCAGCGCAAGTGCCGGGTCACTGGTGCTGGCGGTGGTGAACTGGATCTCGCGGCCGTCCAGCGTCGGTAGGGCCCGGACAATGCCGGCGGCGAAGATATCGGCACCGGACAAGACCTTCCAGACACCTTCGACGGCGCCCCAGCGTCGTTCGGCGAAGACTTTGGCGACATGGGTCCAGGGCGCCGGCAGCTCCAAGTCCAGGGTCACCCGGTCCCCCGCCACGGCGAGCGTTGCGGGCAGGCTGGACGTGGCTTCGGTGTCGCACAACCAAGCCCCCGCCAAGTCGAGGCCCATGCGCTGGCGTGCCTCATCCGCACCCTTCTTCTCCCTTTCCAGGTCGGCTTGCAGCCTGCCCAGGCGATCCTCCAAATAGTCCTTGCGATTGGCGAGCCTCCGGTAGCCGGCGCCGCTCTTGTAAAGACGGGGCTCGATCAACTCGCGATAGACGAGGGGACGTCGCAGGTCCTCTAGCTTGTCCTCGAACGCGGCCTCGTTGGTTTTCAGTTCCGCTAGCAAGGGGTCCTTGGGATCGGCCAGATTGGCGAGCATCAGCCGGCTTTCGCGGACGGCGTTCTGCAAACGCAAGACCTCTCGCCAGTCCTTGACCTGGTACTCCGCGGCGAGCTGATAGAGGTTCTCCATGCGTTGCTCGATCCATTGGATCTCGGCTTCCGCCCGGGCAACTTCGGCATGAACCAGCTGTACGGTCCGATCAGGCCCGAAGAGCGCACGGAACAGGGTCAGCCTCTCGCGCCATTTCTTTTCCGCGATGAGGCGCCGGCGTCGGTAGGTCGAATCGGCGGCGCGAGTCTCGCTCGCCGAGCTCGTTTCTATCGGCTTCACATCCAAGACGCCGGTCATGCCTTCCATGCCCGGCATGACTTTCTCGATCAGCCAGAAGATCTCCGCCATGCCCGACTCGTGGGACTTCGGCGAGGAGCGAGAGAAGTCTTTCAGAACATCGAGCAACGCCTCGGGGTCGTTCTTGACCTTGACCAGGGCCTGCGCGTAATCGAGCAATCGCCGGTGGGGATCTGTCTTTGGCCGGCTGCGGACCTCGGCAATGTCGAGGCCCATGATCTTCATCGCAAGAAAGGCACGTTCGAGGTATTTGCCGAGCGCGCGCCCGGTTTCGTAGAAACCCTCGTGTCCGTGGTTGAAGCCGTGGACATGCTCGGCGATGAACATGATCTGATCGTCGAGCATGGCCTTGATGTCGCTCTCCGAATAGGCCTCGCCAAGCTCGCCTTCGATGGTGAAATTCGGATCGTCGAGACGGTCCCGCGTTTTCATCTTGTCGCCGTTCGGCAGCTTGGCCTGCTGGACGCGGTTGACGATGATGTCGACGGTCACCGGGCTGGAGTAGGTCTCGATCCCATGGCGCAGGGCAGCGGCGATGTCGCGCAGGATTTCGGCGCGCAACTTGAGGGCCTCGGCGCTGTTCTGGTTCTTGATCAGTGCAAGGCGGAATTCCTTGAGGCCGATCTTGGTTAGGTTTCGGTCGTAGACCGCATCGAGGGTCAGAAGTTCGATCTCGCTGTCCCTCATCCCTGGATGACGTTTTGCGATCTTGGCGCGTTCCTTGGTGAACTCTGCCTCGGCCTTGGCCAGGCTGTCCTCGGCGAAGGCGACCTGCTGTTCGAAGCGGTCCAAGGCGCGCGGATCCGCCGTACCGGCTTCGATCCGGCCTTTGAGCGTCCTGCGCCTGTTGTCCAGATGGCTCCGGCGGTCGCCATCGCTCATGAAGCGCATGGCCGCCGCCAGTCCGAGCGCTTCCATGGCCGCTTCGTGGCGCAAGTTCCCGGGACCTTCCTTGGCGATGAAGTCGACCATCTCCGGGAAATACTCTCCGCTCTCGGCGACAAAGGGAATCACGTTGAAATACTCGTTCGTATCGAAGGCGCGGGCCGCGGTGGGCGGGTCTCCATCCTGCAAGAGCCTGACATCGGCATCGTAGATCGCTCGAAGATGCCGCCGGACCCAGGCCGACGCGCTGGACCGGTCGATATCGCTGGTCGGATCGTCCGAACCCGGCGCGATGATCTTTTCCCGGACCAGCGACAGCTCGTGCTCGCGCCGGGCATTCAATTCGGTAAGCTTTTCTTCGAACTTGCTCGCGTCCGCGATCTCTTTGCCGGCCTTGATCACGAGAAAGTCGAAGAAGCGATTGACGTCACGCGTCGCGCGGGCGACGGCGTTCTCTTTCATCGCCTCGGTATAGGTTTGGCGCAGCACGCGGAGGTCTTCCATGGCCATGCCCAGCTCGTCCTTCATCGCTGGGTAGACGACCTTGGTCAGGTCGCGCCAGTTGAGTTCGCCGGTCGCCAGGTCCCAGAAGAGACGAGCACCGGTAATCGCCGCGCCTTCGTTCTTTTGCCGAAAGACCTCCAAGGTCCGTTCCGCCGCGGCCAGTTGCCTTTTCACGTTGGCCAGTGTTTCCGCGGCGAGGCGCGGATTGGCATCGAACTCCCGTCGCAGATCCTCCGGCAGATGCCTCCTGACCTTGCTCCAGGTCAACGGCCTCTGGATCCGCGCTTTGTGGAGAGACCCCGCGACCGCACGAGTCAGAGCGGCATTCATCATGACCGTCGTCCAGGATGTCGAGTCCATGTGGCCCTGGACATACATCTGGAAGAAGGTGGTCAAGGCGGTATCGGAGGCGATTCCAAGCCCGGTTTGTATGAAGTCTTCCGCAAGGCGCGCCGACCGCGGATTCCGCGCGATGAATTTGTAGAGCGCGGATTTCGGTGTCGCCCGGCCCAGAACCTTGAGGGATGATCCGAAAGCGGAATCGACGGCGCCGCCGGTAAACTGTAGGACGCTTCCCAGGACCACGGACTCGAGAATGAGGCGATCCCACTCGACGCCTTTCACCTCCTCGCCCGCTTTGGCATCGCGCCAGTTGCGGTGATACTCCATCGTCGCGTCCATCAGCGTGCCCGCCACGTTCTCTCGGAAGTAAGCCGAAAAGGGCCCAGCCCGGGAAATAGCCACGCCACGCCTGCTTATGCTGATTGCCCGGGCTGCCGCCAACTCCGGAACCGCGACAGAAAGCACCGCTTCGCCGATGTTGCGCAGATTGACGACGGAAAGCATGCCTTCGCCTGGCAGCTGAACGCCGCCGCTGGCACGAGCGGCGAAGGTGCGAAAATCGGCCTGTGTCTCGGGAATGACATAGCGGGCCCGCGCCGCTTCCCCATCGGGGATCTCGATGTAGCCCATCTTGCGTATGAGCTGGTAGCTACCAGGTTTCTTCTGCTCCAGCTCTTGCGGCGACATGGCGCGTGCGTTGACCAGAGCGTCGTGCGCCGCGTCCATTTCCTTGAGATACCACTCGAGCCTTTTCTTGACCTCGTCGATGTTCTCCTCGAAATCGACGTCCTGGTTCAGAACGCGCAAAATCTGTTCGAGATCGACCTCGTCGAAATCGCCGCCCAGATATCCGTCGTTGTAGGCCCGGACCAGCGATTCCTGTTCCGCCCGGATCACGTTGGCCAGGATCAGGAAGAGCTCCTTCGGCGTCGGCTCCTCGCCGAACTCGACGTAGCGCAGGATCTTGTAGTCCGGCCTTTCCTTGATCTGATCGATCATGGCCGTGCCCAGATCGCGCAGCGGCTCGCCTTTCCAAAGTTTTTGGTATTCGCCCTGCCGTCCTGCGCGGTCGAAGTACTGGATCAGGGAGCGTTCGGCATTCTTCGCGATCCGGATGCGGAGAATGCCGCCCAGCGGGGCGCGGGTCTCCGGGTCGACCACCAGGCCGGTCAGCGCCAGACGCTGATATTCCTCCAGGTCCAACTCGTGGCGTATCCGCGCCATCTCGTTGGCGAGATCGCTGCTCACGTCTTTGTCGCGCTCCAGCTTGCTGCGCTTGTAGTCACTCGGAAGGTTGGCGGCGATGCGCTCGGCGAGCAGCGCCAGGCGGTAGATGGTCTTGCTGGTGCAACGACCGATAAACAAGGCGTGGACCCGCGAGGATTCGATGGTCGCATCAAGCTGAAGAGCTTCCCGGTTTGGGCAGATTGTCGGGCTGTACGAGGTAATGACTTGATGGGCTGCCGACTCCTGGACTCGGGTGAGCCGAAGCCCCGTCTCGATGCGCGCCTTGAGCCCGACGTCCAGGCCGCTTGGTCCGAGGTTGGTCCAGCGTTCGAAGGCGCCGGGCGTGCTCTTGAGATAGGTCTGTAGCCGATGGGCCGCGTTCGCATCGGCAGACACCCGCGCCGCACTGGCACGGTGGTAGGCGGTTGGGGCGACGAAAGAGGGACGATCGGCGGCGGCCATCTCGTCGAAGATGAGCTTGGAGTAGGCGGCCCGGTAGGCGCCTTCGGCCCTGGATAGGCGTATCCGGAGATTGATGAGTTCCTGCTCGTCGAGATCCTCATCCTCGCCCTTGCGAAGGCGCACCAGGGCGGTGCGGACGGCGGCTTCTTCGCCGTCGAGACCTTCCGGGCCCGTGTAGAACACCGGTCCGACCAGATCGCCGGCGTGGTCTTCTCTTCCGGGCGGGGTGTTTTGCGCGCCGGCACCCGGCGCGCCAAGAACCAGTGCGAGCGCCAGGGCGGCCGAAGTGGCGCCTTGTCGACGTTTGTGCATAATCGCCGCTTGCTGCATATTCTTATTGGTTTCCAATTCGATAGCTAAAAATACGTGACAACTACAAAAATCATAGCGGTGAAGCTGATGAAAAAAAATCGACAAAGTATCTTGGCCGCAAGTGTCCTAACGCTACTGGCCGCGAACGACCCGGCGGCCGCCGACCAGATCATCTTTCATTACTCGGAAGGCCCGGCTGCCGGGACCGTGGCGCGACTGGCCGAGCAGCTCGCGCCAGCCAAGCCCGGAAAGAACATGCTCGGCCTGTTCTTTGCTGGGCGGGTGCTCAAGGTCATTCCGGCGGTCGATCCCTCCGCGCCCATGACAGAATCGGATCACTGGCCTCGTATCCTTTTCGAGGCCTATGGCGAGGGGGGACAACCCAAGAGCCGCAAGCCGGCCGTCTTTAGCGTTTCGCCCTTGTGCTTTTGCACTGTTCATCCCGCGATCGATACGGTCGAGGACTTTGCCCGCCTGATGTCGAACCGCCACCAGGTGCTGGGCCTCGATTTCGGCGGTCCCGGCCACCGGGCGGCGATCTTTGCCGCACTCGATCCCGACGGATCGATGGGCCTTTCATCAGGCTCGGCGCCGGCAGCGGCCAGTGGACTGAAGGAGGGAGCGCTTCTGGTCTTCGGGCAGCAGGGTGCCACGGGCGACATGCATCAGTCTCTCCAGCGAATGCAGGTCAATCCGATCGATCTCCTCCCGCTGTTCGGCGGCCAACCGGGAAGCGAAAAGGATTCCATACCTCTTCCCGGCGAACTGCTCTACGAGTTCGCCAGATCGAAGCGCTACCCGGGTTACCAAGCGGCCTACGGCAAGATGGCGAAGGCGACCTTGCAGATCTTCTACACCCTGTCGCTGGCAACGCCGGATCTTACCTCCGAGCCGTATCGGAACCAGGCAAAGCGCTACAGCCATATCGGGCGCTCGACCTTCGACGCGCTCAGTCGAGCCCTGGACTACCACCCGGCGGACACAGAGAATATGTCGTTCGTCAATGGCCTGCGTCCCTTCATGCCCCTCGAGGTTTCGGACCTGCGGCGCGCCGCGGTCGACGTGCTGGCCGAGGGGCCGGTCGTGCCTGTGCCTGGCATTTCCCATCAGGGCAAACTGGTCACGAGCCTCTTGCAGGTGATCAGCAAGGACCCGGACTTGGCCCCGGTCGCGCGCAAGATTCTCATCCGCCTGATTGCCCCTGAGCGGGGCGAGAATCCGACCGTGACCGCGCGCCACGAGTTCGACCGGGAGACCTACCGCCGGCAAGCCCAAGATCATCTCTTCGGAAAGGATGAACTGGCGTTACCCGCTGGACGCGCGCTCGCCTGGACCGGTTGGGGCGAGAAGAAGGAGGTTGAACAGCTTATCGACGCCTTGGTGGTCTGGGCCAAGCAGGGCGTCGACGATGACAATGTCATACCGATCTTGCGGCTGGCCGCGCGGCCGGAGGTTCACACGCGCGAAGACCGAAAGCCGAGCGCCGTGGTCGCGGCCAACGAAGTCGACCGGCACATCGCCAACATCCGCACGGACATCGAAAAAGGATTCGGCGGTGGCGACGAGCACCGTTTCATAGAGTTGTGGGATGCCGAGACCGAATAGCGGACGCTCGGCTAATCCAGATGGCAGGGACCTTTTCCATCTCGCACGCCCGGCGCCAGGGCGGGCTCAGGGGTGCGAGCACCTGGGTGCCCTTGAAGTGGCCGCTGCCTCACCGCGGCACGACCCGGCGGTAGGAGAGCGCCTCGGCGACGTGGGGCCGGCGCACGGTCTCGGCGCTCTCCAGGTCGGCAAGGGTGCGTGCGACTCTCAAGACGCGGTGGTAGCCGCGGGCCGAGAGCTTCATGCGCTCGACCGCCTCGCTAAGCAGGGACCGTCCCTCGGCGTCGGGTGATGCGACCTCCTCCAGCAGGCGGCCGTCGGCCTCGGCGTTGGCGCGCGGCCGCTCCGCCGCCGGAACGTCCTGGTAGCGTGCCCGCTGGCGCTCGCGGGCGGCGGCGACCCGGGCCGCCACGGCGGCCGAGCCCTCGGCCGGCGGCGGCAGCGAGAGGTCCGCGGCGCTGACCGCCGGCACCTCGACGTGGAGGTCGATGCGGTCGAAGATCGGGCCGGAGATCCGGCTCTGGTAGTCCTGCGCGCAGCGCGGCGCCCGGCTGCAGGCCTGGCCCGGATCGTCCAGGTAGCCGCAGCGGCAGGGGTTCATGGCGGCGACCAGCTGGACCCGCGAGGGATAGGCGACGTGGAGGTTGGCCCGGGCGACCGCGACCCGGCCCGACTCGAGCGGCTGGCGCAGCGCCTCCAGGGCCGAGCGCTGGAACTCGGGCAGCTCGTCGAGGAAGAGCACGCCCAGGTGCGCCAGGGAGACCTCGCCGGGCCGGGCGCGCTGGCCGCCGCCGACCAGGGCGGCGAGCGAGGCCGAGTGGTGCGGGTCGCGAAACGGCCGGGCGCGCAGCAGCTTGCCGCCCTCGAGAAGCCCGGCGACCGAATGGATCATCGAGACCTCCAGCGCCTCGGCCGGCGCCAGCGGCGGCAGCAGGCCGGGCAGGCGGCTCGCCAGCATGGACTTGCCCGAGCCGGGCGGGCCGATCATCAGGAGGTTGTGGCCGCCGGCGGCGGTCACCTCCAGCGCCCGCTTGGCGCTCTCCTGACCCTTGATGTCGGCCAGGTCCGGCGCCTCGCCGGGCCCCGCCGCCAGGGCGGGCGCGGGGGGTGCGAGCACCTGGGTGCCCTTGAAGTGGTTGACCAGCGCCAGCAGGCTGTCGGCCGCCAGGATCTCCAGGCCCTCGGCCCAGGCCGCTTCGCCGCCCTGGGCGGCCGGGCAGACGAAGCTCCGATCGGCGGCCAGGGCGTGCATCGCCGCGTTGAGCACGCCGGGCACCGGGGCCAGGCGCCCGTCCAGGCCCAGCTCTCCCAGCGCCGTCGTCGCGCCCAGCTCGTCGGCCGGCAGCACCTCCATGGCGACCAGCAGGGCGAGCGCGATCGGCAGGTCGAAGTGGCTGCCCTCCTTGAGCAGGTCGGCGGGCGCCAGGTTGACCGTGATCCGTCCGATCGGCAGCGCCAGGCCGAGCGCGCCCAGGGCGGCGCGCACCCGCTCGCGGCTCTCGGCGACCGCCTTGTCGGGCAGGCCGACCACGGTGAAGGCCGGCAGGCCCCCGGCCGACATCTGCACCTGGACGTCTACCGGCACCACCTCGATCCCCTGAAAGGCCACGGTCCCGACACGCGCGACCATCCCGCTCCCCCGCTGCAACTCCTGGTCGACAGCCTAGAGCAGATCCGGGTTCGATGGAATCGCCACGGGCGATCCTGGCCGCGGCCGCCGCCGCCCCTCCATTGGTCATAGTTCATTTATCTTGCCCGACTAGCATCCTGGCGGATCTCCCGCTCCAAGGCCTTTTCTGCGATGCCGAAGAAAGCCGGGTCCTCGAAGCCCAAGACCGCCGGGCGCAAATCGGCCAAGCCCCGGAGCAAGACCGCGTCCGCCAAGACCACTGCCAAATCCGCCCCGAAGGCCGCGTCGCCCAGGGCCTCGACCTCCAGAGCGAAGGCGTCCAAAGCCACGAAGCCCAGGCCCGCGGCGGCGAAGTCCTCCGCGAGGCCCGGGTCCTTCGAGCGCGCCGTCGCGCTGCACGGCGAAGGCCGGCTCGCCGAGGCGAAGAAGCTCTACCAGGGCCTGCTGAAGAAGACGCCGGGCCACGGCGCGGCGCTCTACAATCTCGGGGTCATCGCGCTGCAGGAGGGCGAGCAGGAGCAGGCCCTCGACTTCTTCGGCCGGGCGGTCGCCGTGGACCCGGGACACGCCCGGGCGCTGCACAGCCTGGGCGCCCTGCAGCAGACGCTCGGCCGGCTCGACACGGCGGCCGACAGCTTCCGACGCGCGATCGCGGCCCGGCCGGCCTGGTCACCGCCGCGCCGCGGCCTGATCCAGGTCCTGCTCGACCGGGAGCAGCTGGGCGAAGCGAAGGCCGAGACCCGCCGTTTCCTCGAGGTCCAGTCGGTCATCGCCGATCCGCGCAACAAGGGCCAGCCGCGCAAGGTGCTCGCGCTCTACGGTCTCGACAACCCCGACTTCGTGCTCGGCGGCCAGCGGGGCGCCGCCTTCACCTTCGCGATCAACTCCGGCCACTTCAAGATCGAGGACGTCATCGACCACGGCCGCCTGGCGCTGGACCGGGCCTTCCTCGGCGGCGGCAGCGACCTTCGGCGGATCGCCAAGGTGCTGGCCGAGAGTGACCTGGTGATCAACTGCATCGCCGACCCGGAGCTCGAGTCGGGCTCGCTCGAACGGGCCATGAAGCTGCTGCGCGGCTCGGCGCTGCCGGTGATCAACGATCCGGCCCGGGTGCTGCAGACCTCGCGGGACGAGATCTACCGGCGGCTCCAGGGCATCGAGGGGCTCACCATGGCGAAGACCCTGCGCCGGCGGATCGATAAAACGACAGCGGCGGCCCGGCTGCTCGAGGAGGCGGGCCTGGCGCTGCCGCTCATCGTGCGGCCGGTCGAGAGCCACACCGGCATCGACATGCGCCGGGCCGAGACCGAGGCCGAGCTGGAGCAGGCCCTCGCCGACTTCGCAGGGCGCGAGGTCTTCCTGATCGCCTATCGCGACTTCAGCGATCCGAAAGACGGCCTCTTCCGAAAGATGCGGCTCTTCTGCATCGACGGCCGCTTCTTTCCCGAGCACAGGCTGATCCTCGATCACTGGAACCTGCACAGCGCGGACCGGCTGAAGCTGATGCGCGGCCGAAAGTCTCTGCGCGCCGAGGAGTTCGCTTTCCTCGAGGACTACCGCGCCATGATCGGCCCGAAGGCGGCCGCAGCGCTGGACCGCCTGCCCGCCGCGCTCGGCCTCGATTTCTTCGGCGTCGACTTCGCGGTCCTGCCGGACGGCGCAGCCCTGATCTTCGAGGCCAACCCGGCAATGCGGATCAACCTAGACTACGTCGCCGCCTTTCCCTATCAGGCCGGCTACCTCGCCCGCATCACCAACGCCTTCAAGGCCATGCTGGCGCGGCGACTGGAAGCAGATCCGGGCAAGGAATCGCCAAAGGCGATATAGCAGCTGTTGAAGATGTGCTCAGTCGGGACCGTCACCCTTCGACAGGAGTGCGCAGCACTCGCGCTTCGCGCGGGTGAGGGCGTTATGTTTCAGGCACTTACCCTCATCCGCGCGTAGCGCCGGGCCTACGCCCCCTTGTCGAAGGATGATCGTGATCAAGGGCTCCAGGGTTTTCAGCAATTCGCGTGTCGTGACCCAGTCGCATTGAGCCGATCCGGCGGGCCGGGGCCATGTCGCTAACCGGGCGGCGTTAACCGGACGGTAGGTTTCGGCGGTCATTGATGAGCGCGGGAGACCGACCATGCACATGCTGCTGCGCAACCTCGCCATCGCTTTTGCCGCCGGCGCCGGCGGCGGCGCCATGAAGTTCGCGGCCTACAAGGTCGCGCTGGAAACCGGCATCCTGTCGTGGTTCAAGCTGCCGCTCGCCGCCCACGCCTTTCCGGCCTTTCTCTACAAGCTCGTGACGCTGGGCGGGCTGTTCGGCTTTCTGCTGCTCCTGCCGCTCTTCGCCCGGTCCTGGCTGATCCGCGGCATCCTGGTCGGGGTCGCCGCCACGCTGGCCGACATCCTGTTCTTCCAGAGCGGCGCGCCGCTCGCCGCCGCCCTCGATTTCGGCCAGGACGTGATGGCGACCTTCGAGTCCTCCCCGGAGCCGAAGCGGGACTGGCTGTCGGACCTCAGGCGCATCACGCCCGTCGCGCTCGGCACCAACGTCATCTGGGGCCTGGCCGCCTCCTATATCTACGACGCGATCGCCGAGCGCTGAGCCCGCCGACTCCACGGGCAATGCAACGGGGCTTCCCTGCGAAGCGGCCCTTCGCCTAACATGTTCCGAACAAGCAGAACGGGCGTCCGTGTCCCGTCGCCCGCCGAGGCATTGGGACCCGGGCAGGGAGGAGGAACATGTCCAAAGCGAAAACCCCCAAGAAGAGCGAGCGGGGCATCTGCGAGCTCTACCAGGAAGATCCGGAACGCGCCGATTACCTGCTGTTCGGCAGGCGCGCCAACGGCGACCGGCGCGGGTTCCTGAAGGGCGCAGGTCTCGCCGCCATGGGCGCGGTGGTCGGCGGCACGATCCCCTATCACCGCAACATGCCGGCCGGGCTGATCCCCGCCGCGCTGGCCGAGGACAAGTCCAGTTTCAAGCTGGTCGGCAAGGAAGGCCTGACGGTCCTGAACGACCGCCCGATCAACGCCGAGACGCCGCCGCACCTTCTCGACGACGACGTGACGCCGAACGAGCGGCACTTCGTGCGCAACAACGGGCTCCTGCCCGAGATGGCCGAGAAGATGGACGCGAGCGGCTGGACGCTGGAGATCGACGGCGAAGTCTCCAACCCCATGACGCTCACCCTCGACGACCTGCGCAGCAAGTTCGACGTGGTCAAGCTCAAGCTACAGGTCGAGTGCGGCGGCAACGGCCGCGCCGCGTTCAACCCGCCGGCCAAGGGCAACCAGTGGACCCTGGGCGCGATCGGCAACGCCGAGTGGACCGGGGTGCGCTACAGCGATCTGCTCAAGGCCGCGGGTGTCAAGGAGGGCGCCGTCTATACGGCGCACTTCGGCATGGACGGCCACCTGTCGGGTGATCCGGAAAAGCTGCCGATCTCGCGCGGCGTGCCGATCGCCAAGGCGATGGAGCGCCATTCCCTGATCGCCTTCGAGATGAACGGCGAGCCGATCCCCACGCTGAACGGATTCCCGGTGCGCACGGTCTGCCCCGGCTGGCCGGGCTCGACCTCGCAGAAGTGGCTGCGCCGCATCCAGATCCGCGACGTGGTGCACGACGGGCCGAAGATGACCGGCACGTCCTACCGGGTGCCGCGCTACAACGTCGCCCCGGGCGAGAAGGTCCCCAAGGAGGACTTCGAGATCATCGAGTCCATGCCGGTCAAGTCGCTGATCACGACTCACGAGTCCGGCGTCACGCTCGGCGGGAGCTCGATGACCGTCGGCGGCCACGCCTGGGCCGGCGACCGCAAGGTCGCGGCGATGCACGTCAGCATCGACTTCGGCGCGACCTGGATCGAGGCCAATCTCATGGATCCGCCGAACCACTATTCCTGGCAGCGCTGGTCCGCCAAGCTCAGCTTCCCCGGCCGCGGCTACTACGAGGTCTGGGCGCGGGCGACCGACGACGGGGGCGTTATGCAGCCCTTCGCGATCAATTGGAATCCGAAGGGCTACCTCAACAACGCCATGCACCGCATTGCGGTGCGCGTTCCGGCTTGAGGGGCTCGCGCGCAATCCTCGGGCTTTTGCCGGCGCTGCTCGCCGTTGGCGGCATGGTCCATGCCGCCAGCGAGCGGGCGGCGCCGGCACGATCGCTGCAGGTGGCGGAAGCGGACGAATGGGGCGGCCTGCCCGCCGGTGTCGGCCGAGAGGAGGTCTACAGCCTCTGCGGCGCGTGCCACTCGCTCATGATCGTGAAGCAGCAGGGCCTGAGCCGAGAGGCCTGGGACGAGACACTGGTCTGGATGGTCGAGGAGCAGGGCATGCCCGAACTCGACGCCGAATCCCTCGCTCTCGTCCTCGATTATCTCGCGGACCACTACGGCGCGGACCGGCGGAACCGATAGAGGTCTCAGAGATCAGCGCTCCGGTAAAGGGCCCCTACCTGCTGCGCGGGTCGGCGAAGCCGTCGGTCCGATAGTTGCTGTTGAGTTCGGAATGGGCGCCGGGCGTCGACCCGACCGTCCCGGTGGAGGGCATGCAGCCCACCAGGACGAGAAGGGACGCTAATCCAAACGCCGCTATGTTCAATGTTTGCTTCAAGCGGTTCTTGCCTGATACGCGGGCGGCGGCGCGAGGGCCGCCGCTCGAGACTGCCCATTAGTCGCGATACTCTTCGAGCTTGCTGTCGATCAGCATCCAAGCAACGAAAGATCCGAGGATCGCCATGTTCAGGATCGGGAAAGCAAGTTCAGCCACGGTTCCACTCCTTGTTGAAAGGGTTAGTAAGCGCGGCCCCCCGTCAGTTTCTCATTGCGGGATATTACGCCCCCTGCCTGGGAGCGGATCAGCCAAAAGATTTTCAACTGTGGCGTGATCTAAGCGCCGCATATCGCGCGTAATATGTCGGTTTATGTGGAGGACGGGATGCGATATCTGAGGCAGGCCGTGCTGGTCGGCGCGGCGACCCTGGTACTGTTGACCGGTTGCGCGCAATCCGGTGGACAGAGCTCCGAACCGGGCGCCACGAACCAGTATCCCAACATGACGACGAACTACCGCCGGGGCGGCTTCGCCGGCAAGGGCGGACGATAGGGGCGCAGACCGCTCTATGGGCGTTGATCCGTCCGAGAGAGCCGGGACGTGGGCTCTTGAATGTGGCTTCTGGGAGGGCCGACCATGAAACACTTGCAGCGGCTTCTTGTTGCCGGCGCTTCTGCGCTCATGCTTCTGACGGGCTGCGCCCAATCGGGCGGCACGGCCGGTACGCCGGACGAGAAAGTCGACGGACCGGGCGCCATGAAGAAGGCTGGCGGCAGGACCAACTACCGCTTTGACGGCTTCGCCAACCCGCGCGGACGCTGAGCCTGGCGGAACGCGCTCAGCGGAGGTGCGGGCCGCCGATCCAGCCGACCAGCGGGCGCCGCGATCCCCGGCTCACTGGGGCGAGCCGGTGCCGCAGGGAGTCTGGAGCCCCGCCACTATTTGCCCCAGGAACGGGCAACCTTGCTGGCCAGCATCCGGTTGAACAGCTGGTCCATGGTGCTTTCCAGCGAGGGCGTGCGCTCCAGCATCTTGCGTAGGGCGTCGGCCGGCCACTCGATGTACTTGGTGCCCGGCGCCAGGAATACCGTGGCGGAGGCTGGCGTGTTCAGCAGGAAAGCGACCTCGCCGATGAAGACGCCGGGCCGGCTGGAGAAGGCCTTGCCGTCCTTGACCATGTCGATCTGCCCGTCCAGCACGAAGTAGAGGCTGCGTACCGGCTGACCCTGCTGAGTCAGCGTGGTCGTGACTTCGGTGACCTGCCAGCGCGCGAGGCGCATCAGTCGGCGCAGTTCGCCCGGGGTCAGGACCTTGAGGGTCTCCAGGAAATGCCGCTCGTCCTCGCTTTGCCGAAAGTGCAGGCGTTCCAGGATGAGCCGGACGATCCCCACCAGGTTGGCCGCGCCGAGGGCGGCGCTCCAGAAGGCCGCCGCCAGCATCGGCTCGGCCGTGTGCCAATAGAAGTAGGCGACGTAGACCAGCGAGCCGGCCAAAAGGAAGATCCGCAGCACGAGCTGCCGCCGCAGCACCAGGCCGACGACCTGCAGGAGTGCCGCGACGTGAATAAGCCAAGCGCTGTCGAGTGTTGCTCCGAGCACTGCGTTGCTCCCCTTGACCGGAACCAAAATGCCGCCGGCTCCAGTATCGCCGGGCGGCATTCCGCCGAACTTCCCACGCCGTCCGGCCTCGAACTGTGGCTTTGCTCACAAGGTTGGTTCTGCGGACTTCACCGGAAGTGGGGGCCGCCGATCCAGCCGACCAACGAGCGCCGCATCCCCCGGCTTACCGGGGCGACCCGGTGCAGGACGTAGGAGGGGAAGAGGATGACCGAGCCCTGGGCCCGCGGCATGGCGTGGGGCTCGCGCGCCGAGAAGATCTCGACCGCGCCGCCCTCGTAGTCCGCCGGGTCGGTCAGCTGAGCGATGAAACTGAGCTTCCGAACCGAGATCGGGCCGTTGCCGATGTCGAGGTGCCAGTCGTAGTGCTGGGCGGGGCCGTACTCTGCGAGCTGCAGGGGCTCGGTGAAGCCGGCGATCTCGACCCGGAAGTGGGCCTCGTTGGCGTGGCGCACGAAGTCCAGCATGCGGCTGAACAGCCAATTCGTTTCGGGTCCAGGCCGAATCCACGAGACCCTGCTGTCGCGATAGCCGCTGTGCGCCGTCGCGCCCCCCTCGTCCTTGATCCCGGCCTCCCTGGTCTCGCCGCCCTGCGCGACGATCCGGGAACATTCCGCCGGCGAAAAGACCCCGTCGGCGGCGATGGCCGGGTGCCAGTTGGTCAGGAATTTCTGGGCCGGAGGCGGCACGCTGGTCTCCCGCTCGAACAGGCTGCCGAAAACCGATGGAGCCCTTGATCAACGTCATCCTTCGACAAGCTCAGGATGAGGGTAAGTGTTTGATGCATAACACCCTCACCCTGAGCTTGTCGAAGGGTGATGGTGCCGGCAAGGCGACCCTCATAAGAGCCTGCTAAGCCGCTTCCTCGAAGCCGGTCAGGACGTTGACCGCGTTGACCCCGATCGCCTCGACCGCGTAGCCGCCCTCCATCACGAAGAGCGTAGGCTTGCCGAGCGCCTCGACGATCCGGCCGATCTCCAGGTAGTTCGCGCTCTCCAGCTTGAACTTGGAGATCGGGTCCTCCTTGAAGGTGTCGACGCCGAGCGAGACCACCAGGGCCTCGGGGCCGAAGGTCTCGATCCGGGCGCAGGCGTCCTCCAGGGCCTCGCGCCAGGGTCCCCAGGCGGTGCCCCAGCGCAGCGGATAGTTCCGGTTGCAGCCTTCGCCCTCGCCCTCGCCGATCTCGTCCTCGTAGCCGAGAAAGAAGGGGAACTCCTGGGCCGGGTGGCCGTGGAGCGAGCAGAACAGCACGTCCGAGCGGTCGTAGAAGATCGACTGGGTGCCGTTGCCGTGGTGGTAGTCGACGTCGAGCACGGCGACCCGCTCGGCGCCGCCGTCGCGGAAGGCCTGGGCCGCAATAGCGGCGTTGTTCAGGAAGCAGTAGCCGCCGTAATAGTCCTTGGCCGCGTGGTGGCCCGGCGGCCGGCAGAGCGAGAAGGCCGCCCGCTCGCCGCGCTCGACCAGCTGCTGACCGGTCAGGGCGACATCGACCGATCCGCTGACGGCGCGCCAGGTGCCGGCGGTGATCGGCGTGCCGGCGTCGAAGGAGTAGTAGGACAGCTTGCCGTCGATCGTTTCGGGCGCCCGGTCGCCGCGCATGCCGCGGACCTGCCAGTTGAGCGGCAGAGCGTCCCAGTCGCGGCCCTCGTCGGTCCAGGCGTCCCAGGCGTTGGCCAGGAAGTCGACAAAAGCCGTGTCGTGCACCCGGTCGATCGGCTGCCGGCCGTGGGCCTCCGGCTCCAGGACCTCGCCGAGGCCGACCTCGCGCACCCGGCCGATCACGATGTCGGCGCGCTTCGGCATCTCGAAGCAGGGCAGGAGCTTGCCGTCGATCAGCTCGGCCTTGCCGTCCTGCAGCCGGTGGTCGTCGCTGTAGATGGTTTTCATGCTCGCCCCTTTGTGATCGTCGGGTCGAGCTTAGCGAATGTCAACAGGCCCTAGAGCGGATCTCCGGTGCTTCAGGGCAGGGTATGCCGCTCCGCGTGCCGCGCTTCGATCGCGTCCCAGATCTTCGCTTCCAGCGAGACGCCGTCGAAGCGGTCGATCTCCTGCAGGCCGGTCGGCGAGGTCACGTTGATCTCGGTCAGGTAGCCGCCGATCACGTCGATGCCGACGAAGATCAGCCCGCGCTCCTTAAGCACCGGGGCCAGCGCATGGCAGATCTCGTGGTCGCGCTGGTTCAGTTGGGCGGCCTCGGCTCGGGCGCCGACGTGCATGTTGGCCCGCGCCTCGCAGGGCGGCGGCACCCGGTTGACCGCGCCCGCCGCCTCGCCGTCGATCAGGATGATGCGCTTGTCGCCCTCGCGCACTTCGGGCAGGTAGCGCTGTACGATGATCGGCTCGCGGTAGAGCTCGGTGAAGAGCTCGAGCAGCGCGCCCAGGTTCTCGTTGCCCGGCTCCAGGTGGAACACGCCGGCGCCGCCGTTGCCGTACAGCGGCTTCAGGATGATGTCCTTGTGGGCGGCGCGGAAATCGAGGATCTCCTCGCGGTCGCTCGAGATCAGGGTCGGCGGCATCAGGGGCCCGAAGTGGGTGACGAAGAGCTTCTCGGGCGCGTTGCGCACGTGGACCGGGTCGTTCACCACCAGGGTGTCGGGATGCACGTGCTCCAGCAGATGGGTCGCCGTGATGTAGGCCATGTCGAACGGCGGGTCCTGGCGCATCAGCACCACGTCCATGGTGGCGAGGTCGATGGTCTCGGGCAGGCCGAGGGTGGCGTGGTTGCCGAGCTCGCGCCGCACCTCGAGCGGCCGCACCCGGGCGTGGACCCGGCCTTCGCGGAAGCTGAGCGCCTGGGGCAGGTAGTGGTAGAGGCCGTGGCCCCGGCGCTGCGCCTCGAGCGCCAGCGCGAAAGTGCTGTCCGCATCGATGTCGACCAGCTCGATCGGATCCATTTGAATGGCCACTGCGAGACTCATGGCCGCCCCCTTGCCGCTTATCCGGACCCGGGTTTCACCCGGGCTCAACGTGACTTACCTCAATTCAGCCGGCCGCGCACCTGTTGCATCAAGCGGGCGGCTTCGTGGCGGACGCCGGGGTCCTCGGAAAGCTCCAGCACGTGATCCAGGGCGACCACCGCCGCGCGCAGGTTGCCCAGGTGGGCGTGCAGCAGGGCGGCGTCGCGCCACAGCTCCGCCTGGCCCGGCGCCAGCATGATCATGGTCTCGACGGTTTCCAGGGCCTCGCCGGGCCGCTCGGCCTGGATCTGGCGCAGCTTGATGTTGTTCTGCAGGCGCAGCAGGATCTCCCGGTTGCCGGCCGGGGCGTAGTGCTCGGGCCTCAGCTCGGCGTCCCCGCCGGCCTGCGCCTTGAGCAGGCCGCGCAGCTCCGCCGGCTCCAGCGCCCGGCCGCCTTCGAAGGGATCCAGGATCGCCCGTTCGCCGCCGCCCTCGATCGAGATCAGGAAGTGGCCGGGGAAGTTGAGGCCCTCGGCCGGCCAGCCCTGGGCCCGCGCGCCGGCGAGATAGAGGATACCGAGCGCGACCGGCAGCCCCTTGCGGCGGTCGATCACCCGCATCAGGTTGGCGTTCTGCAGGTCGTCGTAGGTCAGGCTGTCGCCCCGGTAGCCGTAGTCCTCGGCGATCACCTGGGTGAGCGCCCGGACCCGGCGGTCGATCACTCCCGCGGCCTCCAGCGCCGCCGCCGCCTTGGCGACGTCCCGGCCGAGCAGGTCGATGTGGTGACGATAGCGGTCGAGCGAGACCCGGGGCCGGTCGAGCGACGCCAGCATCAGGGCGGCGTCGGCGAGGTCGATCTCTGAGTCGTCCCGGCCGCCGAGCGCCCGCAGCCGCGCTTCCAGCTCGTGCCGCCCGCTGGCCCCCGACCAGCCCATTACGACCAGCCCATCACGACCAGCTCATCGTGGCCGGCCCATCAGAGCCGGCCGGTCATGACCGGATGGTCGGGGCTCATGACTCCTGGCGCTCTGGCAAGGGATTGTCCTTCAGCCGCACGTAGTTGGTCAGCCGCCGGACGTAGGAAATGTCCTTCGCGTGGGACATGACACGGTCGAGCTCCGCCTGGTCCTGGGCGATGCCGATCAGGAAGATGTGCTGGTTCACCACCTCGATCGAGTAGTTCAGCGAAGAGACCTCCTTGTCGGCCAGCAGCCGGTTCTTGAGCTTCCGGCTGATCACCGTGTCGCGGGTCATGTCGGTCAAGGTGGTCTGGTCGTCGACCTCGATCTCGTTGATCACCTCGCGCACGCCTGTGGCCTGCCAGGCCAGGCGCACGGCGTCGACCCGGGTCTGGGGATCGGGCACCGCGCCGGTCAGCAGCACCCGGCCCTCCTGGACCTGGAGGTTGACCTTGCGGTAGAGGATCTCGCTGGCCTGGAACCAGTAGTGATTGATCTCCAGCCGGATCTGGACGTCGCTGACCGCTTCGGACGCGCTGCGCTCCTGGAGCGCGACGGTGCCGGCCGTGGAGGCGCCGGCGCCGCCGGCTACGACGGCGGGCGCACAGGCGCCGGCCGCCAGCGATGCGGCGAGCAGGACGGAAAGAGAAAGGCGATGAAGGGCGGCGGGATACATGGCGTTCTCAGGCTCCCAAAATGATATAGCGATGGGCGACTCTCCGGGAAAGGGTCAAACGCCGCCCGGCGGCTCATGGCGCCAGGCGTCGGGGACGTGACGCGGCATTCTACCAGGTACGATGAATATAACGTCAAAACGCAGGCGCAGGGCCGAGAGCGCCGGGTGGCGCTGGAGGAATGCCAGTGCCGCGCGTGCGACGCGGCGCCGCTGCTCTGGCCGGACCGCCTCGGCGGCGGCCTCCTCGGACTGCCGGGCCTTGACCTCGACCAGGGCAAGGGTCCCGCCGCGCCGGGCGATCAGGTCGATCTCGCCGACCTTGGCGCGGAAGTCCTGCGCCAGGATCCGATAGCCCTTGCAGCGCAGCCACCAGGCGGCGAGGGTCTCGCCCCGGCGGCCGAAAGACCAGGCTGCGCGGCGCCGGTCCCGGCTCATGCCTCGGGTTCCCGCCCGCCGGCCAGCGCCAGGGCCCGTTCGTAGACCCGCCGCTTGGGCAGGCCCGTGGCCGCCGCGACCAGGGCGGCGGCGTCCCTCAGGCTCGCCCGCTCCAGGGCGGCCAGGAGTTGCTGGTCGAGGTTCTCGCCGAGGTCGGCCGCGGCCTCGGGCGGGCCGACCACGATCACGATCTCGCCCTTGGGCGGCCCGGCGCGGCGGTAGTGGTTGGCCAGCGCCGCCAGGTCGTCGCGGCGCACCTCCTCGAAGGCCTTAGTCAGCTCGCGGGCCACGGCACCCGGGCGCGGCCCGAGCCGTTCGGCGAGCGCGCCCAGCGTGGCGGCCAGGCGCCGGCCGGACTCGAGCAACACCAGCGTCGCCGGGACCGGGGCGAGCTCGTCCAGGGCCCGCCGCCTTGCGCCGTCCTTGGACGGCAGGAAGCCGGCGAAGAAGAAGCGGTCGCAGGGCAGGCCCGAGACCACCAGCGCGGTCAGCGGCGCCGAGGCGCCCGGCAGCATGGTGACCGCCACGCCCTCGGCGATCGCCTCGCGCACCAGCTTGAAGCCCGGGTCCGAGATCAGGGGCGTGCCGGCGTCCGACACCAGCGCCATCGATTCGCCATTTTTCATGCGTTCAATCAGCCGCGGGCGCACGCGGGCCGCGTTGTGCTCGTGATAGGGTGTCAAATCTGTGTCCAAGCCATGGGCTTGCATGAGTCTTCGCGTGACCCGCGTATCCTCGCAGACCACCTGATCGACCCTGCGCAAGACATCGAGGGCGCGCAGCGTGATGTCGCCGAGGTTGCCGATCGGTGTGGCGACGACATGGAGCCCGGGCTCAGGCTTGCCCGGTTTACTTCGCGGAACGGCGTGGCTAGGCTCGGCGCCGTTCCGACTCGGCGTTGACGGCTGTGAGGACTGATCGCGTGCTTTTCGTACCATGCGTGACCCGCGTTCCGGGGGGCGGACGCCTCGTACCGGCCCTGCTCGCGGCGCTTGCTCTGATCGTTTTGTCCGGCTGCACGACCGACCCCAAGTTAACGAACGAATCCTTCAAGGCGCAACCGGGGCAGCCGCTGTTTCCCCCGGGCGTCCTGCCCGACAACATCTGGGGCGAAGACTTCGTCGGCCCGGTCCGCCCGGTGTCGCCCTCCACGCCCTACGTCGCCCTGCTCCTGCCGCTCACCGGCGAGCACGCGCCGATCGGCCAGGCGCTGCTCAACGCGGCGCAGCTCGCCGTGTTCGAGATCGCCGGCGACGAGTTCGTCCTGATCGTGCGCGACACCAAGGGCACACCGGAGGGCGCACGCAGGGCGGCCCGCTCCGCCCTCGCCTCGGGGGCAAGCCTGATCCTCGGGCCGCTGTTCGCCACCTCGGTGCAGACCGTGGCACAGGAGGCGCGCGCCCGGGGCGTCAGCGTGATCGCCTTCTCGAACGACCCTTCGGTCGCGGGCGACGGCGTCTTCGTGATGGGGCTGTCGCCCCGGAGCCAGGTGCGCCGCGTGGTCGATTTCACCAGCCGCCAGGGCGTGCGGCGTTTCGCGGTCTTCGCGCCGGCCTCGCCCTACGGGATCGCCGTGATCACCGCCCTGCGCGACGCGGTCGACGCCAACGACGTCGAGCTGTCCCGCGTGGTGGCCTACAATCCCGACGAGCCCGACCCCTCGCTCCAGGTGCGCACGCTGGCCCAGTACGACGCGCGCCATGAGGCCCTGCTCGAGCAGCGCGAGGAGCTCGAGGAGAAGGAAGACGACGAGTCCAAGGCCCTGCTGGAGCAGCTCGAGACCCGCGACACGCTGGGCAGCCCGGACTTCGACGCGGTGCTGCTGCCGGTCGGCGGCAAGTCGCTGATGACCCTGGCGCCCCTGCTGGCGTTCTACGACATCGATCCGGTCGAGGTGAAGTTCCTCGGCACTGCGTTCTGGGACGACCCGCGCCTGGCGACCGAGACCTCGCTGCACGGCGGCTGGTTCGCCGCGCCGCCGCCCGAGCTCTGGGAGCGGTTCCGGGAGCGCTACCGACTGACCTACAATGCCGAGCCGGTGCGCATCGCCTCGCTCGCCTACGACGCCGCGGCGCTCGCCGCGGTGCTGTCCCGGACCGCCGAGGCGGCCGGCCGCCTGCCCGACTTCAGCCCCGCCGCCATCGCCCAGCCGAGCGGCTTCTCGGGCATGGACGGCATCTTCCGCTTCCTGCCCAACGGCCAGATCCAGCGCGGGCTCGCGGTGCTGGAACTGGGCCCCGACGGGGTCGAGGTGCTCGACTTCGCGCCCCAGAGCTTCGAAGAGCTGCTCAACTAGCTGACGGAAGCAGGTGCCGCAGCACGGCGTCGAGGCGGAGCCGCCCGGCCGCCGTCGCGCGCAGGCCGGCGGCGTCGAGCACCAGGTAGCCGGCCTCGCTCAGCGCCCCGAGCCTCTCCGGGTCGAAGATCTGTTCGGGCGGCGCGCCCAGCTCGCGCTCGAAGGCTGCCCGGGCGATGCCTTGGGTCAGCCTCAGGCCCATCATGGTGAGCTCCGCCAGCCGGTCCTCGGGGCCGACGGCCTGCCGCGCCCGGGTGCCGTGACCCTGCTCGGCGACCAGCGCGAGCCAGGCCTCGGGTGCGCGGTGCTGCCGTGTGGCGACCTTCTGGCCGCCGATCCTGAGGCGCCCGTGGGCGCCGGGGCCGATCCCGACATAGTCGCCGTAGGTCCAGTAGGTCAGGTTGTGTCGGCACTCCGCGCCGGGCCGCGCGTGATTGGAGATCTCGTAGGCCGGCCGTCCCGCCGCCGTCAGGCTCTCCTGGGTCGCCTCGAACAGTTCGGCGGCCCGCGCCGCGTCCGGCACGACGAGCTCGCCGCGCCGCGCGGCGGCGTGAAAGGCGGTCCCCGCCTCGATGGTCAGCTGGTAGACCGAGAGGTGCTCCGGGTCCCGCGCCAGGATCTGGTCGAGCTCGTCCCGCCAGGCGCGCCGTTCCTGGCCGGGCCGGGCGTAGATCAGGTCGCAGGAGACCCGTGGAAAGCGCTCGCGCGCCAGCGCCAGGGCGGCCAGCGCCTCGGCCGCGTCGTGGCCGCGCCCGAGGAAGCGGAGCGCGTTGTCGTCGAGCGCCTGGACGCCGAGCGACAGACGGTTGACCCCGGCCCGCCGGAAGCCGTCGAAAGCGGCCGCCTCCGAAGAGGTCGGGTTAGCCTCCAGGGTGACCTCGACATCGGGCGCCAGGGTCCAGTGATGCGCGATGCGGTCGAGCACGGCCTCGACGTTGCGCGGCGCCATCAGCGAGGGCGTGCCGCCGCCGAAGAACACGCTGGTCACCCGGCGCCCCTTCGTTTCGGCAGCGAAATGGTCCAGTTCGCGCAAGAGGGAACGCCGCCACAGAGCCTGGTCGATCGAGGCCCTAACGTGGCTGTTGAAGTCGCAGTAGGGGCACTTGGAGCGGCAGAACGGCCAGTGGACGTAGACCGCCAGGCCGGCGTCAACCGGCTCGGAACCCGGCTTCCTGCGCGCCGGGGCGGCGGTCGCGGCGTTCACGAGAAGACCGCGGCCACCAGCTGCTCGAAGGCGCGAGCGCGGTGGCTCATGGCATGCTTCCGTTCCGGATCCATCTCGCCGAAGGTGATGTCGTGGCCCTCGGGCTGGAACACCGGGTCGTAGCCGAAGCCCCGATCCCCGCGCGGCGGCCAGACCAGGGTGCCGTCGACCCGCCCCTCGAACACCTGGGTCTCGCCGCCGGGCCAGGCCAGCGCCAGGGCGCAGGTGAAGTGGGCCCGCCGGTCCGCCTTCCCGGCGAGCGCCTGCTCGACCTTCGTCATGGCGACCGCGAAGTCCTTGCCGGGGCCGGCCCAGCGCGCGGAATAGATGCCGGGCTCGCCGCCCAGCGCCGCGACCGACAGGCCGGAATCGTCCGACAGGGCCGGCAGGCCGGTGCCCTCGGCGGCCGCCCGGGCCTTGATCTCGGCGTTCTCGGCGAAGCTCTCGCCGTTCTCCTCCGGTTCGGGCAGGCCGTAGTCGCCGACGGCGCGGACCTCGACGCCGTAGGGCCGCAGCAGGTCGGCGATCTCCCGCAGCTTTCCCGGATTGTGGGTGGCGATCACCAGGGGACCGCTGGTCCATCCGCGCGTCATCTCGTCCGCCTTGCCCGGCGGGTCCGACCCGCGCGCTTCAGGCGACCGAGATCGAACCGTGACCGGCGTGTTGCTCTCGTGGTTCCCGGGGCGCCTGCAGTTCGGCCGCCCCGGCCCCGTCTATGACGCGTTCCGGCGGGAAGCGCAAGCTGACCTTGGTGCCCGTGTTGGGACGGCTGACGATCTCGATCTCGCCCTGGTGCAGCTTCATGAGCGAGGCGGTAAGGGGCAGGCCGATCCCGGCCCCTTCGGTGCTGCGCGAGTGGGACGAGTCCGCCCGGCCGAAGGACTCGAGCGCCACTTTCAGTTCCTGCTCCGACATGCCGATGCCCGTGTCGCGCACGACGATCGACAGCCCGCCGGAGCGCTGGCGGCGGATGGTCATGATCGTCTCGCCGCCGTCCGGCGTGAACTTGATGGCGTTGGACAGGACGTTGAGGACGATCTGGCGCAGGCGGACCGGGTCGGCCCTGAGACCGAGGCCGCGCCGGCCCTCGACCACGGTCAGGACCTGCCGCTTCTGGGCCGCGCGGATCTTGAGCAGCCCGGCGCACTGCTTGAGGAAGTCCTCCAGGTCCGGGATCTCGTCCTCGACCAGCGTCAGCCCGCCCGACCCCGCGCGCGACAGGCACAGCAGGTCGTCGATCAGGTGCATCAGATGGTTGCCGCTGTTGCGGATGTGCTGGACGTAGTCGCGGTAGCGCGCGTGCCCCAGCGGCCCGTGCACCTGACGCTCCAGCAGCTCGGAGAAGCCGAGGACCGCGTTCAGCGGCGTGCGCAGCTCGTGGCTGACCATGGCCAGGAACTCCGACTTGGCGATACTCGCCGCCTCGGCCTCGGTCCGCGCGGCCGCCAGGGTCTCGGCGAGGTCGCTCTTCTCGAGCTGCAGCGCCAGCGAGCGGCTCAGCATCTCGTTCAGGCTGCGCGCGGTCGCCAGAAGCACCAGCAGGTAGATCAGGCCCATGGTGCCCATGGCGACGTAGGCCATGCCGCCCTGGCCCCCTTCGTAGAACAGCCGGGCGATGACTGGGGCAAGCGTGGGTAGCAGGAAAGCGCAGAAAGCCGGCATGTGGGACGACAGGGTGGCGACGGCGCCGGCCGACATGCCGCCCAGCACGAAGACCAGGAAGCCCTGCAGGGCGATCGGGCTCTCGGGGAACATCACCAGGCCGGGCAGGCCCCAGAGCAGGCCGGACCCCAAGGCGATGACGGTAAAGCGCCGCCCCAGGCCGGCCGCGGCGTCCGGCGCGACGGTCTTGCCCCGGAGCCGTAGCCAGATGGCGGCCCGGATCCCCGTCGCTGCCCAGATCGCCGCGAGCCACGCGCTCAGGAAGCCGGTCGGCGCGGTGCCCATCAGCAGAACGAACACCAGCACCGAGTTCACCAGCGTGACCGGCACCGCCAGGGACTGCTGGCGGATTAGGGACTCGATCCGTCCGGCGGCGATCCTGGTTTCCAGATCCGCTTCGCTGTTCGCGGCTTGCCCTTGCACGCCCTCGGTCCGTCCTTTCAGGATTCTCCGCCCAGCCGTTCTGGCGGGCCGCCAAGGTTGCTTAAGGGGTGTAATGGGGGATGTTTAAAATATCTCTAATTGAGCGCTAGAAAATCAACCGACCGGTGTATTACAGCGTCCGCCGGGCCAGACCTGCCATAGCTGACATCTGGACTAGGACTCCAGTGCCTGGTTCTGCATTTCGATCAAGCGTTGAATGCCGGCCGCCGCGAGGTCGAGCATCTCGTCGAGCTGCCGGCGGTCGAAGGCGGTCTGCTCGGCCGTGGTCTGGACCTCGACAATCCCGCCGCCGCCGGTCAGCACGAAATTGGCGTCGGCCTGGGCCGAGGAGTCCTCCTGGTAGTCGAGGTCCAGGACCGCCGTCCCGTCGACGATCCCGCAGGACACCGCGGCGACGTTGTCGGTCAGCGGCACGGACTCGAACACGCCGATCTCGACCAGGTGGCCGAGCGCGCTGTGCAGCGCGACATAGCTGCCGGTGATGGCGGCCGTCCGGGTGCCGCCGTCGGCCTGGAGGACGTCGCAGTCGATCCGGATCGAGCGCTCGCCCATGGCCCCGGTATCGGCGACCGAGCGCAGCGAGCGGCCGATCAGGCGCTGGATCTCGAGGCTGCGCCCGGTCTGCTTGCCGCGCACCGCCTCGCGGTCGGTCCGGGTGTTTGTCGCACGCGGCAGCATGCCGTACTCGGCCGTGACCCAGCCGCGCCCCGAGTTGCGCAGGAAGGGCGGCACGCGGTCCTCGATCGAGGCAGTGCAGAGGACCCGGGTGTTGCCGAAACTGGCGAGGCAGGACCCCTCAGCGTGCATGCTGACGTCTTTCTCCAGCGTGACCTTGCGCAGCTCGTCGGGCGCGCGTCCGGATGGGCGCATGGGGTTTTCCTGCCGCTCTCGTGAATAGGGTGGGGCACGCTAACCCATCGCCCGGAACCCGTCCATCCTTCGGCCCCGGCGCTATCCCGTTCGCCCGCGTTGACGGGCTGGGGGGCGATAACTAAGTTTCCTTCGCAACCGCAAGAGAAGCAGGATGAAGCCGGAGCTGAAGCAACCGGACATCCCGGCGCTGGATGAGCTCAACGAGCGTTCGCGGGATATCCTCAGGCATATCGTCGAGGCCTACGTGGCGACCGGCGCGCCGATCGGCTCGCGCACCCTGTCGCGGCGCCTGGGCCTGGACCTGTCGCCCGCGACGATCCGCAACGTCATGTCGGACCTCGAAGAGCTGGGGCTGCTCATGGCGCCCCATACCTCGGCCGGGCGCCTGCCGACCGATCTGGGTCTGCGGCTCTTCGTTCACGGCCTGCTCGAGTGCGGCAACCTGACCAGCGAGGAGCGCCGTCATATCGAGAGCCAGTGCGCCGCCAGCGGCCGCGGCCTGCCGCAGATCCTGGAGCAGGCGACCACTACGCTCTCGACCCTGTCCCACTGCGCCGGCCTGGTGGTCGCGCCCAAGGCCGAGGCGCCCCTCAAGCACATCGAGTTCGTCTCGCTCGGCCCGGGCCGGGCCCTGGTGGTCATGGTCACGGGCAACGGGGTGGTCGAGAACCGCATCATCGACGTTCCCATGGGCCTGCCGCCCTCGACCTTGGTCGAGGCGACGAACTACCTCTCGTCGCGGCTGGTCGGCCGCACGATCCACGAGGCGGCGGGCATCATCAACCGGGAGCTCCAGGAACAGCGCGCCGAGCTCGACGGGCTGACCAGCAAGGTCGTCGAACAGGGACTCGCGACCTGGGGCGGCCAGGCGTCGGACGGCGCCCGGGCGCTGATCGTACGGGGCCAGGCGCACCTGCTCGAGGATATCAGCGCGATCGAGGACCTGGAGCGGATCCGCCAGCTGTTCGGCGCTCTGGAGACAAAGAAGACCCTGGTCAGCCTGTTGAACCTTGCGGAAGAGGCCGAAGGGGTCCAGATCTTCATCGGCGCCGAAAGCGAACTGTTCGGCCTCGCCGGGTGCTCGATGATCGTGGCGCCCTACAGCGATGCGGAACAGAAGCTGGTCGGGGCGATCGGTGTGATCGGGCCGACCCGGATCGATTACGCCCGGGTCATTCCGATGGTGGATTACACGGCAAAGGTCATCAGCCAGATCGTCGGCTGACCGGCCAGGAGTTGAAGCAGAAGATGTCCGAGCAGAAGCCCCATCAAGAGCAAGAGGCGCCGCCGCAGCCCGACGCGGAGAGCGCCGCCGGCGCGCCGCCCGCCGAAGAGCCGCAGCCCGAGGCAGCGGCGGAGGGCACCGGCGAAGCGCGGCCCGAGCCCGCGGTCGAGGCCGAGAGCGAGAAGGTCGCCGAACTCGAGGCCGAGGCGGCGCAGCTCAAGGACCAGCTGCTGCGCGCCCTGGCCGAGGCGGAAAACGTCCGGCGCCGGGCCCAGCGCGACCGGGCCGATGCCCAGAAGTACGCCGCCGCCCCCATGTTGCGCGATCTCCTGGCCGTGGCCGACAACCTGAGCCGGGCGATCCAGAGCGTGCCCCAGGACGAGACCGTCGAGGACGAGCGCTTCAAGACCCTGCTGGCCGGCATCGAGATGACCGAGCGGGAACTCGCCTCGGTCTTTCAGCGCCACAACGTGGTCAAGCTCGAGCCGCTCGGCGAGATGATGGACCCGCACCGGCACGAGGCCATGTTCGAGGTGCCGGACCCGAGCAAGCCGAGCGGCACGGTGGTGCAGGTGGTGGAGCCGGGCTACCTGCTGCACGACCGCCTGATCCGCCCGGCCCGGGTCGGCGTCGCCAAGGGCGGCGCGCCGGCGCAGGCGGCGCCGGCCGACGGCGAGAGCGCCGAGGCGGGCGGGCCGCAGGAGCCGCGGGCCCAGGGCGGCCGGGTCGATACTTCCGCCTAGAGTGCGCTGAATAGGTACTAGGCCGGCACCATCACCCTTCGACAAGCTCAGGGTGAGGGCGAGATTATTCCAGCACATACCCTCATCCGCGCGAAGCGCCGGGCTTCGCCCCCTGTCGAAGGATGATCGTGATCAAGGGCTCCGGACTTTTCCAGCACCCTGCTAAAGCCTCTCCGCAGCCGGGTCGTGCGCCCGGTGGCTTTCCTTCGCCAGTTCGGGACGCCTGACGGCGTAGCAGTAGACGCAGCCGTGGGGACAGGTGTCGTAGGCGCCGATGTCGCGCGACTCGGCGCAGAAGCAACCAGGCCTGTTGCCCTTCACGCGGGCCTTCAGGGGCCTGCCGGCGACGTCGGAGAGCCGCCCGCCGTCGATGCAGCGCGCCGCCTCGAGCGGCTCCTCCAGTAGGTCGGGTTGGGCGCAGAGGCTGGGTGTCAGGCCCGCCGTGGCGGCGACCGCCGCCAGGTCGCGCAGCAAGGCCGCTTTCTCCGCGTCCGCCGGGTCGCGCCAGGAGTAGCCGTGCCGCTGGGCCGCGCGGTCGCTGTTCGCCCGTGTCTTGGCGTAGATCTGGGCGAAGGAGAAGACCACCTCGTCGCAGCTGCCCGCCAGGCGGCGGGCCAGCCCGGCGACTTGCTGCCGGTGCCAGTCCGGCGGGGTCAGCTCGGTCAGGAAGACCGGGTCGTAGCGCCAGACCACCACGCGGGGCCCGAAACGCGCGGCCAGCCGCACGATCTGGGCGACCGCCTCGTCGGCCGCGATCACCGAGGGTTCCAGGGCGCGCGGGTAGCCGGTAACGGTGAACTGCACCACGAAGGGCAAGCCCAGCCCGGCGATCTCGTCCAGAACCGGCAGGAAGGGCCGCAGGTTGCGGGTCCAGAAGACGAAGCCGTCGACGTCGGGCTTCGCCAGCGAAACCCGGTAGTCGGGCCCGCCATAGGGATTGGCGACCCGGCAGAAGCCGGCGCGCAGCCGCGCGCGGAACCAGGCGCCGTAGAAGGCCGGAATGTCGGTTCGGTAACTCGCCGAGACGATCATCGGCTCAGCGCGGGTCGCCGGGCCCGCCTCCGCCGCCCTCGCGGCGTCTCTGCTCGCGCCGGCCGAGCAGGCGGAAGACGCCGTAGGCCAGGCCGCTGAGCAGCGCGAGGCCCGCGCCGGCGTCGATCATGGCTTCGGACTGGGTGACGTAGAAGCCTGCCAGCATGACGACGACGCCGGTAACCATGCTGACCACCAGCACGGCCAGGATGGCGCGAAAGATTCCGTCGTCCGGCATGGTCCGCCCTTCCCGCTGTTCTCCGGGCGTCCGCCGCTCGCCCGCGGCGCTGACGCACTGTGGCGGGCCCGGCGCGGGCGCGCAAGCGCCGCGGCCCGGAACGGCCGCCTTTTGGCGCCGCGCCCGCCTTGCAGCACTGCAGCTTCTGCTTATATATCCCGACGGAGCATACGGTTTTTTAATCGGGAACATCCTTTGGGGGCTCGGAGGCAGCGCTTCCCGCGAGGCTGCCCGGCGGCTCGCTACAGAAGAGGAACAAGATGGGCAAAGTAATCGGGATCGACCTCGGCACGACCAACTCCTGTGTCGCGGTCATGGACGGCAAGGACGCCAAAGTCATCGAGAACGCCGAGGGCATGCGCACCACGCCCTCGATGGTCGCCTTCAGCGAGTCGGGAGAACGTCTGGTCGGGCAGCCGGCCAAGCGCCAGGCGGTGACCAATCCGGAGAATACGCTCTTCGCCATCAAGCGGCTGATCGGCCGCACCTACGACGATCCCATGACCAAGAAGGACCGCGACCTGGTCCCCTACAAGATCGTCAAGGCCGACAACAAGGACGCCTGGGTCGAGGCGCGCGACAAGAAGTACAGCCCCAGCCAGATCTCCGCCTTCACGCTCCAGAAGCTGAAGGAGGACGCCGAGGCCTACCTCGGCGAGCCGGTCACCCAGGCGGTGATCACCGTGCCGGCCTACTTCAACGATTCGCAGCGCCAGGCGACCAAGGACGCCGGCAAGATCGCCGGCCTCGAAGTGCTCCGCATCATCAACGAGCCGACCGCGGCCGCGCTCTCCTACGGTCTCGAAAAGAAGGGCGGCGGCACGATCGCGGTCTACGACCTGGGCGGCGGCACCTTCGACATCTCGATCCTCGAGATCGACGAGGGGGTCTTCGAGGTCAAGTCGACCAACGGCGACACCTTCCTCGGCGGCGAGGACTTCGACAAGCGGATCATCGACTACCTGGCCGACGAGTTCAAAAAGGAGCAGGGCATCGACCTGCGCGAGGACCGTCTGGCCCTGCAGCGCCTCAAGGAGGCTGCTGAGAAGGCCAAGATCGAGCTCTCCTCGGCGCAGTCGACCGAGGTCAACCTGCCCTTCATCACGGCCGACCAGTCGGGGCCGAAGCACCTCAACATGAAGCTGACCCGGGCCAAGCTGGAGGCGCTGGTCGACAGCCTGGTCGAGAAGACCCTGGGGCCCGTGCGCTCGGCGCTCAAGGACGCCGGCCTGTCGGCGGGCGAGATCGACGAGGTGATCCTGGTCGGCGGCATGACCCGCATGCCCAAGATCATGGAGGCGGTGAAGAGCCTGTTCGGCAAGGAGCCGCACCGCGGCGTCAACCCGGACGAGGTCGTCGCCATGGGCGCGGCGATCCAGGCCGGCGTGCTGCAGGGCGACGTCAAGGACGTCCTGCTGCTCGACGTCACGCCGCTGTCGCTCGGCATCGAGACGCTCGGTGGGGTCTTCACCAAGCTGATCGATCGCAACACGACGATCCCGGCCAAGAAGAGCCAGACCTTCTCGACCGCCGAGGACAACCAGCAGGCGGTAACCATCCGCGTGTTCCAGGGCGAGCGAGAGATGGCGTCGGACAACAAGCTGCTCGGCCAGTTCGACCTGGTCGGCATCCTGCCGGCGCCGCGCGGCATGCCGCAGATCGAGGTCACCTTCGACATCGACGCCAACGGCATCGTCAACGTCAACGCCAAGGACAAGAAGACCAACAAGGAGCAGGCGATCCGGATCCAGGCGTCCGGCGGCCTGAGCGACGACGACATCGACCGCATGGTCCGGGAAGCCGAGGAGCACGCCGAGGAAGACAAGAAGCGGCGCGAGGTGGTCGAGGCCAAGAACCAGGCCGAGGCTCTGGTCCACTCGACGGAAAAGACCCTCGCCGAAGTTGGCGACAAGATCTCCGAGGCCGACAAGCAGCCGATCATCGACGCCATGACGGCCTTGAAGACGGCGGCGGAGGGCGACGACGTCGATGAGATCCGGTCCAAGACGGAAGCCTTGGCTCAGGCCTCGATGAAGCTGGGCGAGGCGATGTACCAGCAGTCGCCGGACGAGGGTGACTCCGGCGACGGCACGGGCCCCGACGCGGGCGACGAGCCTCGGGCCGAGGACGAGCAAGTGGTCGACGCCGACTTCGAAGAGGTCGACGACGACCGAAAAGGCAAGACTGCCTGAGCGGTCGCAACAGCATGCCGGCGCCGATCACCTTGTCGGTCGGGAATAGGGTTCAGGGCCGCGCCCGGCGCGGCCCTGCCACCTTCCCGAAGGCGCGCGGCTGAGCAGGAGGCCGCTGGGGGCAGATGGCCAAGCAGGATTACTACGAAACCCTCGGGGTGGCGCGGGACGCCGACGCAGCCGCGCTGAAAAAGGCCTATCGCGCCCTGGCGATGAAGTACCATCCGGACCGCAACCCGGATGACACCTCGGCGGAGCAGCGTTTCAAGGAAGTCAGCGAAGCCTACGAGGTCCTCAAGGACAAGGACAAACGCGCGGCCTACGACCGTTACGGCCACGCCGCCTTCGACGGCGCCGCCGGGCCGCGCGGCGCGGGCGGCTTCGACTTCAATTTCGCCAGCGGCTTCGCCGACATCTTCGACGAGATGTTCGGCGACTTCGCGGGCGGTCGCCGCGGCCGGAACTCGGGCCGGGGCGCCGATCTGCGCTACAACATGGAAGTCTCGCTGGAAGAGGCCTTCCACGGCAAGAGCGCCCAGATTCGCGTGCCGACCAGCGTGACCTGCGGCAGCTGCAGCGGCAGCGGCGCCGAGGGCGGCGCCCAGCCGGTCGCCTGCGGCACCTGCCAGGGCCACGGCCGCGTCCGGGCCCAGCAGGGCTTCTTCACCATCGAGCGGACCTGCCCGGCCTGCCACGGCGTCGGCCGGGTGATCGACAAGCCTTGCGGCGACTGCAACGGCGCGGGCCGGGTCCACAAGGAGAAGACCCTCCAGGTCAACATTCCCGCCGGCGTCGAGGACGGCACTCGGATCCGCCTGGCTTCGGAAGGCGAGGCGGGCCTGCGCGGCGCCGCGCCCGGCGACCTCTACATCTTCCTCTCGGTCGCGCCGCACCGCATCTTCCAGCGCGACGGCGCCGACATCCAGTGCCGCGTGCCGATCCCCATGACCACCGCCGCGCTCGGCGGCTCGATCGAGGTGCCCTCGATCGACGGCGGCAAGGCGCGCATCTCGATTCCCGGCGGCGCCCAGAACGGGCAGCGCTTCCGGCTCAAGAGCAAGGGCATGTCGGTGCTGAACACAAAGACCCGTGGCGACATGTACGTCGAGGTCGGCGTCGAGACCCCGGTCAACCTGACCAAACGCCAGAAGGAGCTGCTCGAGGAGTTCGAGAAGGAGGGCAAGGGCAAGAAGACCAGCCCCGAATCCGAAGGCTTCTTCTCCCGCGTCAAGGAGTTCTGGGAAGACCTGACGGAGTGACGGCGGCTTCGGTCGGGCACTGATCCGCGATCAATCCTAAAGTCGTGGACGAGGACCATCCGAATGAAGGCGCACATCGTTCTGGCTCACCCGGAGCCGAAGTCCTTTAACGGACACCTGGCGGGCGTCACCGGGCGCGTGCTCGGGGCCGCCGGATACGAAGCCTCGCTGTCCGATCTCTACGCCATGGACTTCGACCCGCGCGAGGGGCCGCGGCACTACGGCACCCGCAAGGACGCGGCGGTGTTTCACACCCAGACCGAGCAGCGTTTCAGCGCGGACAAGGAAAGCCTGCCCGCGGACGTGAACGCGGAAATAGATCGCTTGGTCGGGTGCGATCTTCTGGTCGTGCACTTTCCGCTCTGGTGGTTCGGCATGCCGGCGATTCTCAAGGGCTGGATCGACCGGGTCTTCGTCTATGGCCGCATGTATCGCAGCACCATGCGGTACGACGCCGGCATCTGCGCCGGAAAGAGAATGATCGCCTGCGTCACCACCGGCGCGACGGAAGACAACTGCGCTCACGACGGCCGGGAGGGCGACACCCGCCTGCATCTCTGGCCGATCCTCTTCTGCTTCCGCTATCTGGGCTTCCAGGTCCTCGAGCCCGAGATCTTCCACGGCGTGGGCGGCGTCGCCTTCATCGAAGGCAAGGAAGGCGGCCTCAGCACCCTGGAGGCCTACACAGAACGCTGGGCGGCGGCGCTCGAGACGCTCTCCTCGCGCCCCCTGGTTCCCTACAACCGGGACCGGGACTTCGGCGAGAACAAGCGCCTGGTGCCGGGCGCTCCCGTCTACTCGCCCTTCATCCGCCACTAGCGCGGATCATGATTGGTCGGACCCACTCATGGTTCCGACCAATCATGTGAATCCGCTCTACATTCTAGAGTTAGAGCAGATTCACGCGATTGAATGGATCGCCCCGGGCGAGTCCATTCAATCACGATCTGCTCTGGCCGGACGCGGTCAAGCCCCCCTGCGCCGGCAGGTAGTCGTCTGACCACTTGAGCACGATGTTGTAGCTGATCGTGATCCGGGGCTGTTTGGTCAGGTTGGGGTGCACGAAGTGGTGCAGGAAGGCCGGCCACAGGAGAATCGTGCCGGCCTTGGGCCTCAGCGTGTACTCGGCCTCGATGTAGGGGTCCTGGCGGATCGCGGTCATGTTCACCGCGCCCCGCGGGTCGTAGAAGGTGATGCAGCCGGGGCGCAGGTCGCTGCGTGACCCGACCTCCGCCGGTCCCTCGGGCATGCTGACGTAGTAGGTGCCGCTGAGGTAGGCGTGGGGGTGGTTGTGGGCGTCGTGGTAGTCGCCCAGGCGGTTGACGTTGGCCCAGCCCTGGACCGTCCAGTTGATCGGGTAGCCGATGCCCAGGTGCTTGAAGTAGTCGATCGCGGTCTTGTCGATGCAGCCCTTCAGCCACTGGACCGCCGGGTGCTCCTGGGCGAAGAAGTTGCCCGCCAGATAGTCCGTGGTCATCTGGGCCCGGTCCCGGTCCAGCCGCTGGACCAGCTCGGCCAGGACCTGGTTGGCCGCCTCGTGGCCGGGCAGGGTCCGTTCCACGAAGATCGTCGGCCAGAGGCTGCGGAAGCCGCCTTCGTCGCTCCTTCCCGTCATGCCGTCGAGTGAACCCCGGCTTCGCCCGCCAGGCAAGGTGCGCCGCGGCGGCGGCCTTCCCTATTTTGTCATGCCCGGACTTGATTCGGGCATCCAGGGTTTGTTGGCGGATGCCCTGGATAGCCGGATCGAGTCCGGCTATGACAGATTGGGCAAACCAAGGGGGCCGGGGAGAGCATCATCATGACCATCGAGATCGGCATCGTCGGCTGCGCCGGGCACATGGGGCGGATGCTGCTTCGTTCCGTCCTCGAAACGGATGGCGCGGCGCTGGCCGGCGGCACCGAGGCGGCGGGCTCGCCCGCCCTCGGCCAGGACCTGGGCCTGCTGGCCGGTCTTTCCGCAACCGGAACGACCGTCGGCGAGGACCCGTCCGATCTTTTCGCCCGCGCAACGGCCGTGATCGACTTCACGGCGCCGACCGCCACCCGGCGCCACGCCGATATCGCGGCCGAAACAAAGACGGCGCTGGTGATCGGCACCACCGGAATGAGCGCCGAGGACGGCAAGGCGATCGCCACGGCGGCGGAACGAACGCCGGTCGTCTGGGCCGCCAACATGAGCCTCGGGGTCACTCTGCTGACCGAGCTGGTTCGCAGGGTCGCGGCCAGCCTCGACCCCGACTACGACATCGAGGTGGTCGAGATGCACCACCGGCGCAAGGTCGACGCGCCCTCGGGCACTGCGCTGGCGCTCGGCCGGGCCGCGGCCGAGGGCCGCGGCGTCGACCTGGAGGCGGTCGGCCAGCGGGTCCGCGACGGCCAGACCGGCCCCCGTCGGCGCGGCGACATCGGCTTCGCGGCGCTGCGTGGCGGCGACGTGGTCGGCGACCACACGGTGATCTTCGCGGCCGAGGGCGAGCGCCTGGAGCTGACCCATAAGGCCTCGAGCCGCGCGATCTACGCGCGCGGGGCGGTGACGGCGGCGCGCTGGGCCGTCGGCCAGCCGCCGGGGCTCTACTCAATGAAGGACGTCCTCGGCCTGTCCTAAGGTCAGACCGCCGGCGCCCTCGCCTCGACCAGGGCGCTGCGCAGGGCCTGGGCCAGCTCGAGCTTCTCGTCCGGCGTCAGGAAGGCGCCGATCACCAGGCTGCGGCCGTGGGACCGGAGGGTCAGCGGGCTGTTCAGCCGGGGCGGCTCTTCGATCATCACCTGCAGCCAGGTCGGCTGGAACTCCCAGCTGGCTTCCCGGCCCCGGTGGTCGACCCGGCGCACCTCGAGGCAGTCCGCCGTGAGGTGCAGGGACTCGTACATGCGGGCCTGGCGGTAGTTGAACCGGAAGGCCATGTAGATCAGCAGCACGTCGATGCCGAGGAAGCCGATCACCGGCCAGGCGCCGACCAGGAAGAACACCAGGCCGGCGCCGAAGCTGATCAGGCCAACCGCGGCCATCAGAATCACGAAACCCTGGGGCGGCAGGCTGCGGTGCGGCGTCATCAGCACGTCGAAATAGACGGGCGCGGCCTCTTTCTCGGCGTCAACTTCGGTCATGATCTAGATCAATATATAGAGCCCTAGGCGCCCGACAACAGCCCGTCGTGCCGCCGTACTTGGAGTTTACGTTCGCGTTGCTCGCCCGGTTCAAGGCCGGAATGCCTTGTTGCTCGACCGAGACGAGTGTCTAGATTTGCAGCATGAAGAAAAAGGACATCGCGGCGTTCTTCGACCGTCTCGCGGAAGCCATGCCCGCGCCCAAGGGCGAGCTCGAGTACGTCAATCCCTATACCCTGCTGGTCGCGGTCGCGCTCTCGGCCCAGGCGACCGACGTCAGCGTCAACAAGGCGACGCGCGGCCTGTTCCAGGAGGCGGACACCCCGGAGAAGATGCTGGCGCTCGGCGAGGGGCGCCTGAAGGAGCACATCAAGACAATCGGGCTGTTCAACACCAAGGCGAAGAACGTGATGGCGCTGTCGCGGATCCTGATCGAGGAGCACGACGGCCAGGTGCCGCGCGACCGGGCGGCCCTGGAAAAGCTGCCGGGCGTCGGGCGCAAGACCGCCAACGTGGTGCTCAACATCGCGTTCGGCGAGCCGACCATCGCGGTCGACACCCATATCTTCCGGGTCGCCAACCGCACCGGCTTGGCGCCGGGCAAGACCCCGCTGGCCGTGGAACTGGCCCTGGAGAAGGCCGTGCCGGCGGCGCGCAAGCTGCACGCCCACCACTGGCTGATCCTGCACGGCCGCTACGTCTGCAAGGCGCGCAAGCCCGATTGCCCGGCCTGTGTCCTGCGTGACCTCTGCCGCTTCAAGGCCAAGACCACGCTGGAGGCCGCGGCGCCCGCCGCGAAGGGCAAGAGGCGGAAGCCCGGCTTCGACTGGCACCGCGATCCGATCACGCGGCAGACACCGGTCACCGAGAGCTACAGGAACACCCAGAACGTCCGCCGTTTTCTCCAGTCGGTCTGCGGCGAGGACTTCGCCTTCGACCGCGCCTTCATGCGCTGGGTCAAGAACGGCAAGGACAAGACCATGGGCGAGGTCGCCGACGAGTGGCTGAGGCGTCAGACGCGGGCGGAAAGCCGCTGAGATCCTAGAGCGGATCATGTTTTGACGGAAACGCTTCGCGATTTCGACAAAGACATGTGAATCCGCTCGATATCGATCCGCTCTACAGAACGCAGCCCGGGCGGTGACGCTTTATTGAGTGGACATGACGGGCCCCGTCTGATTCCTTTCGCCGCGCCGCTTTCACCCCTTCTTCACCATTTGTTTAGAGCCGGATGACAAGAGACTATCCCCGACTCATGTCGCCCCGCCCCCGCGCAGCCATCTGGCGCCAAGTTCCGGGCGCGACGCTCTCGACATGGTGGACCAAACAGAGCCTGGCATAAGGATGGCGTTCGTCGACAAGCGACACAGCGATCACTTCCAGGGACCCCGCGCATGAGCAGATCGAGCACGCAGGTCCGTCGGCTCTGGGTGCCCCTGAAGCGCACGGCGTGGCGCTTCACGGCGGGCTGGCGGCCCTACCTCGAGGATCACGTCCCGGCCGAAGACCTCACGTTCTTGATGTACAAGAACGCGATCCCGTCGCTCGGCTTCTTCCTGATGCTCGGGCTCAGCGGGACCATCGCAACCCTCGGGCTCTTCGCGGACAGCGCGCCCGCGATCATCGGCGCGATGATCATCGCGCCGCTGATGGCCCCGATCGTCAGCGCCGCCTTCGGGATCGCCTGCGCCGACCGGAAACTCATCGTCCTCTCGATGCTGACCGTGGTCGCCGGTTCCCTGGTCGTGGTCGCGATCGCCTATCTCGGCGTGGAGTTCTTCGGGGTGCGGATCGCCGGCTCCGAGATTCTCGCCCGAACCTCGCCGTCCTACCTGGACTTCGGCGTCGCCCTCGCGGCGGGCTGTGCCGGCGCTTTCGCCCAGACCCGCCCGAGCATCGCCAACTCGATCGCCGGCGTCGCGATCGCGGTCGCTCTGGTGCCGCCCCTGGCGGTGACCGGCATCGGGCTCTCCCTCGGGAGCAAGGCGACCACCGAGACCGGGCTCTCGTTGAGCGAGTTCGGCCTCTACTCGGGCGGCGCCGACATCGCGGCCGGCGCCTTCCTGCTGTTCATCGCCAACTTCATCGGCATCCTGCTGGTGGCGGCCCTGGTCTTCGTCGCCCAGAGATACGGCAACTGGCAGAAGGCGCTTCTGCTGGTCGTCGGCATCGCCATCGGCTCCTTCATGCTCATGCCGGCGCTCGGCGGCGCGCTGCACGAAATCTACGTGGAGAACCGGGTCGTGCGCCTCTTCGTCAAGGGCGCGAGCCAAGACGCCGACGCCTTCTCCAATATGGCGATGGCGAAGATCGATCGGATCCACGTCTCCTACCGGGTCGGCGTCCTCTACGTGACGATCGACATGTTCGCGAGTCGGGAGAACCTGGAAGACGCGCAGGCGCGGCTCGACGAGTTCCGCCGGATCGTCGAGCAGGACATCGGCGAGCCCGTGGTCATCGAAGTGGACGTGGTGCCGATCGAGATCCTGCAGTTCCGCTCGGCGCCGTCGTTGCCCGAGTGAGCGGAGGCGAGGGGGCCTTTACCCCGCCGCGGAAAGCTGGCGAGCGCGCAGCAGTTCGTTGAAGCAGGACCGGGCGGCTGTCTTGTTGCCTTGGCTGTCGCGCGCCTCGACGTAGGTCACCGACTCGACGCCGTCGCGCTGGTAGAGCACCACGTCGAAGACGCAGGCCGGGCCCTGATATTGCCAGACCTGCGCCGGGGACTCCCGCCGGATCAGCTCGGGTTCGCCAAGGAGGGTGAAGATGCCCTGGCTTCCCAGGCCGATCAGGCGCTCCGGATCCCCGTCGAGGGCCGCCGCGCCGGTCCGGCCGCCGGTCTCGCCCGCGCCGGAGTCCCTCGAGGCCGCCTTGTTTTCCGTCAGCTTCGGCGGCACGGCTGGCACGGCGCTCTCGAAGTCGGCTCCGCGCTGATCGGACGGGCCGGACTCCGTGGCCGCGCAGCCGGCCATCAGCATCAGCCCGAGGGCGGCCGCGCCGAAGCGCCAAGGGGCGGTGCGGCTGAATAGCAGGGGTAAGCTCGAGGGTGCTTTCACGCCGGAGCCCTTTTCAGCAGAATCCATGGACGACGCAGTTTAGGTCCGAAAGCCCTTGAGAAAACCTAAAGCCGGCCCGGGTATCCCGCTTCGGCGCGATCTCAATTCACAAACTCCCAAACCCTTGATCACGGTCATCCTTCGACAAGCTCAGGATGAGGGTAAGTGATTGAAACATGTCGCCCTCACCCTGAGCTCGTCGAAGGGTGATGGTGCCAACGAGGCACCATTCCAGCATCCTGCTAGACGGCGCTCTTCCGCGGCGCCTCGGCTTCGGCGGGTTCCGCCCGGGCCTGCGTGCGTTGCGCCGGCTCCCGCGGAGGACTCTGACGCGCCGGCTCGGGCCGCGCCGTCGCCGTCCGCTGCTCCTGGGGCGCCGGTTCCTGACGCGCCGCCTCCGGCCGGACCTCTTCGCGCGGGGCAGGCGCTGCTTCGGCCTGGCCCGGCGCGGTTCGGCGCGCCTTCGCGCGGCCCGGCGCCTCGGTCAGTTCGTCGATCGAGCCGGACATCTTGCCGCCCCGCTCGACCTCCATCTCGTTGTAGCCCAGGGTGCCGACGATGTGCCCCGTGGCGCGCAGGAAGAGGCGGTCCGTGACGGTCAGATCGCCCTCGAAGCGGCCGCTGATCTCGGCCTGGGCGACCTCGGCCGAGCCTTTGAACACGCCGGTCTCGCCGATCTGAAGCAGGCGGCAGCCCTTGAGGTCGGCTTCGACCAGGCCTTCGACGACCAGCAACTCGCAGGACTTGATCTCGCCGGCCAGAGCGATGTCCCGCCCGACGACGAGCTTTCGGCTCTCGGTGGGCCGGCCTTGCGAGAACTCGCCGCGGGAACCGGGTAGCGCGTAGTCGGAGACGCGCCGCGGCGCATCGTAGGGCGCCGGCGACACGGCCTTCGTACGGGCCGAGGACCGGTCGGTCCCCGTTGCCTGTCCCGAGGCCGCGCCGGTCTTGCCGGAGGAGGGTCGCATATCTGTCTGCCTGCCGCTTGAAGCGTTCGGGGAGTTGCGCTTGCCGAACATGCCCTGCTCTTTCGTTTCGGCGTTGCCGCGGCGTTCCGGGTCCCGTGTCATGTCGACGCCGCGCCCCGCTGCCGCATGGTCTCGAAGAGGTGCACCATGAAACCGGTCGCGACGATCGGCGTGATCAGATTGATGATCGGCAGGCTCAGAAGAAAGGCGATAACAACCCCCGCAAGAAAAACCTTTCCGCGAAACTGCCGGCGCAACCTCGTGGAGTCCCGCGACTCCATTCGCCGTATCGACACCAGCTCGTAGTACTCCCGACCGAGAAGATAGCCGTTGAGCAGATAGAATACAAAAAGATTAGCTGGCGGCAGCAGCATCAGCACGAGGTAGAACGGCAGGGCCAGCAGGTTGAGCAGGATCGTCACGCCGGCGAAGCCCAGGGCGCCGCGCAGACTCTCCACCAGAGGTGGTTCCCGGGCTGGCGGCAGGCCTGGATAGTGCCGGCGCTCGACCGCTTCCGCGATGTCGTCGAGCAGGAAGCTCACCATGATCGTGGTGACCGCCGGGAATAGAAGAAAGCTGGCGATTAGCACGCCGGCGATCCCGGCCGCGGCGAACAGCCAGCTGACCACGTCGGCCAGCCAGGAGTCGCTGGCCAGCCAGTCGGACAGCGCGGACTCTGCCCAGGTCAGGCCCCACCAGGCGAGGATCCAGACGATGATGAAGAGGATGGCGGAGAAGACGAGGCCGCGCAGCATGACGCCGCGGAAGGCCGGGTCGGAAAGCTGGGCGAAGGCTTTGCTGAGGGCGGCGAACATGGCGTGCCTGATGTAGCCCGCGGTCGGCCGCCGGGCAAGAACGGAGAAGTCGCACGGCCGCGCGCGGGTCCTTGCCGCCGCGACACGCCGCATTATACTCCCGGCCGAGCCATCAGCCGATAACGGAACGCCATCATGAACGACCGCGCCGCCGACGTCGTCGGGATCGGGAACGCCATCGTCGACGTCCTGAGCCAGGCCGATGACGCGCTGCTCGAAGCGCAGGGCCTGCCCAAGGGCGCCATGACCCTGATCGACGGACCGCGCGCCGAGGCGCTCTACGGCGCCATGGGCCCGGCCCGGGAGATCTCCGGCGGCTCGGCGGCCAACACCATGGCCGGTCTGGCCTCGCTGGGCGGGCAGGCGGCCTTCATCGGCAAGGTTCGAAACGACCAGCTGGGCGGGATCTTCGGCCACGACATCCGCGCCGCCGGCGTCGCCTTCGACACGCCGGCCGCCACCGAGGGCGCGCCGACCGCGCGTTGCCTGATCTTCGTGACGCCCGACGCCCAGCGGACCATGGGCACCTTCCTGGGCGCCAGCGTCGGGCTGGGCCCCGAGGACATCGACGAGGAGACCGTGGCGGGCGCCAAGGTGACCTACCTGGAGGGCTATCTCTGGGACCCGCCCCGGGCCAAGGAGGCCTTCGTCAAGGCCGCCGAGGTGGCCCACGAGGCCGGCCGAAAGGTCGCCCTCACCCTGTCGGACCCCTTCTGCGTCGACCGCCACCGCGACGAGTTCCGCGACCTGGTCGACGGCCATATCGACCTGCTGTTCGCCAACGAGCAGGAGATCGCCTCGCTCTACAAGGTGGGCAGCTTCGACGAGGCGCTGGCGGCGCTGCGCGGCCGCTGCGAGCTGGCGGTCCTGACCCGCAGCGAGAAGGGCGCCGTGGTTCTGCAGGGCGACCACATCGAGTCCGTGTCGGCGGACGCGGTCGACCATCTGGTCGACACCACGGGCGCCGGCGACCTCTTCGCCAGCGGCTTCCTGTTCGGCTTCGTCAGGGGCAAGCCGGTCGGCGACTGCGCCCGCCTCGGCGCCCTGGCCGCCGCCGAGGTGATCTCCCACTTCGGCGCACGGCCCGAGCGTCCTCTGGCCGAGCTGGTGGTCGAGCGCGGCCTCTAAACAAGGGAACGGCGATGACCGACGCGGTCCGCAACCTGGCGATCATCGCCCACGTCGACCATGGCAAGACCACCCTGGTCGACGCCCTGCTGCGCCAGTCCGGCGCGATCCGCGAGAACCAGGCGGTCGACGAGCGGGCGCTGGACAGTAACGACCTCGAGCGCGAGCGCGGCATCACGATCCTCGCCAAGTGCACCTCCATCCTGTGGAACGACCTGCGCATCAACATCGTCGACACGCCGGGCCACGCCGACTTTGGCGGCGAGGTCGAGCGCATCCTCTCGATGGTCGACGGCGTCCTTCTGCTGGTCGACGCGGCCGAGGGCCCCATGCCCCAGACCAAGTTCGTCACCATGAAGGCGCTGGCCTTGGGCCTCCGCCCGATCGTCGTGGTCAACAAGGTCGACCGGCCGGACGGGCGGCCCTACGAGGTGCAGAACGAGGTCTTCGACCTCTTCGCCGCGCTGGACGCGAGCGACGAGCAGCTCGACTTTCCGACCGTCTTCGCCTCGGCCAAGCAGGGCTGGGCGATCCGCGAGCTGGACGGCGCGCGGGACTCGCTTGATCCGCTCTTCGAGGTCATCGCCGAGGTCGTGCCGCCGGCAGAGGGCGATCCCGAGGAGCCCTTCGCCCTGCTCGCCTCGATCCTCGACTACGACCCCTATCTCGGCCGGGTCCTGACCGGCCGCATCCAGGCTGGCCGCGCCAAGGTCAACATGCCGGTAAAGGTGCTCGGCGCCGACGGCCAGGAGATCGAAAAGGCGAGGCTGACCAAGCTGCTCGCCTACCGGGGCCTCGCCCGCACGCCGGTCGAGGAGGCCGAGGCGGGCGACATCATCGCCGTGGCCGGCCTGGGCGCCGCCACGGTGCCGAACACGATCTGCGCGCCCGAGGTGACGCAAGCGATCGCCGCGCGGCCGGTCGACCCGCCGACGCTGGCCATGACCTTCTCGGTCAACGACTCGCCGCTCGCCGGCAAGGCGGGCAGCAAGCTGACCAGCCGGGTGCTGCGCGACCGCCTGGCGCGCGAGGCCGAGGGCAACGTCGCGATCCGCATCGAGGAGAGCAAGGACAAGGACTCCTTCGAGGTCGCCGGGCGCGGCGAGCTGCAGCTCTCGGTGCTGATCGAGACCATGCGGCGCGAGGGCTTCGAGCTCTCGATCAGCCGGCCGCGGGTCATCTTCGAGACCGACCCGGCGAGCGGCCAGCGCCTCGAGCCCCTGGAGGAGGTCCAGGTCGACGTCGACGAGGCCTACTCCGGCGTGGTCGTCGAGAAGCTGAGCGAGCGCCGCGCCGAGATGACCGACCTGCGCCCCTCCGAGGGCGGCAAGGTGCGGATCACCTTCCTGGCGCCGTCGCGCGGCCTGATCGGCTACCTGGGAGAGTTCCTGACCGACACCCGGGGCACCGGCGTGATGAGCCGGCTGTTCCACAGCTACGGTCCCTACCGCGGGCCGATCCAGGGCCGGCGCAACGGCGTGCTGATCTCGAACAGCCAAGGCGCCGCCGTGGCCTATGCCTTGTGGAACCTGGAAGAGCGCGGGCCGCTCTTCATCAAGCCCGGCGCGGCGGTCTACGGCGGCATGATCATCGGCGAGCACAGCCGCGGCACCGATCTCGAGGTCAACCCGCTGAAGGCCAAGCAGCTGACCAACATCCGGGCCGCCGGCAAGGACGACGCCGTGCGCCTCTCGCCGCCGCGCGCCATGTCCCTGGAGCAGGCGATCGCCTATATCGAGGATGACGAGCTGGTCGAGGTGACGCCCGACGCGATCCGGCTGAGAAAGCGCCTCCTCGACCCCCACGAGCGCAAGAAGCAGAGCCGGCTCAAGGATGCCGGCTGACGCCATTGCGCGTTCTGCGTCCTCACCCTTCGACAGGCTCAGGGTGAGGGTGACTCTTATCAAAAAGTTCACCTCATCCTGAGCCTGTCGAAGGATGACCGTGGGCAAGGACTCCCTATCGACTCAGCAGCCGGCTGGCGGCCAGACCCGGAATTGGGGCGAGGCCCTCCGGGTCTATCGCCACCCGCGCGTTCTGGTGATGCTGTTCCTCGGCTTCTCGGCCGGGCTGCCGTTCCTGCTGATCTTCTCCACGCTGTCCTTCTGGCTGCGCGAGGCCGGCATAAGCCGGACCGAGATCGGCTTCTTCTCCTGGGTCGGCATCACCTTCTCGATCAAGGTACTCTGGGCGCCGGTGATCGACCGCGTGCCCCTGCCGCTGCTGACCGCCCGGCTCGGGCGCCGCCGCAGCTGGATGCTGCTGGGGCAGATCGGGATCGCTGCCGGCCTGGTCGGGATCGCGCTGACGGATCCCGGTGACCACGTCCTCCGGGTGGCGGCCTTCGCCTTTCTGGTCGCCTTCTCCGCCGCGACCCAGGACGTCTCGATTGACGCCTACCGGATCGAGGCGGTGGAGCGCGGCTACCAGGGGGCCATGGCCGCGACCTATCAGCTGGGCTACCGCGTCGCGCTGCTGGTCGCCGGTGCCGGCGCGCTCTATCTGGCGGAGTTCTTCTCCTGGCCCTTCGCTTACGCGGTGATGGCCGGCTGCATGCTGGTCGGCTTCGCCACCGTGCTGCTGATCAGCGAGCCCGAGGCGCCGGTCGACGCGGCGACGCGGCGCCGCGAGCAGGAGCTCTCGCGGCGCCTGGCCGGGGCGGCGGGCGGCACCTGGGCCGGCATCGCCGCCTGGTTCTCCGGCGCGGTGATCAGCCCCTTCGTGGACTTCTTCGTCCGCAACGGGCGCCTGGCGCTGGCGATCCTGGCGTTGATCGCGCTTTACCGCCTCAGCGACATCACCATGGGCATCATGGCCAACCCCTTCTACTACGACCTCGGCTTCTCGAAGTCCGAGGTCGCCAGCATCACCAAGATCTACGGCCTCGGCATGACCATCGTCGGCGCCTTCCTCGGCGGACTCCTGGTCGCCCGCTTCGGGATCGCCCGCCCGCTCCTGCTGGGCGCGATCCTGGTCGCCGCGACCAATCTCGTCTTCGCCTACCTGGCGACCGTGGGCTACGACCTGGAGCTCCTGGTGCTGACCATCAGCGCCGACAACCTGGCGGGCGGCCTGGCCGGCTCCGTCTTCATCGCCTATCTTTCCAGCCTGACCAACACGGCCTACACGGCGACCCAGTATGCCCTGTTCTCGTCGCTCTTCACCCTTCCGGGCAAGCTGCTCGGCGGCTTTTCCGGTATCATCGTCGACGCCCAGGGCTACGTCTTCTTCTTCAGCTACGCCGCGGCCCTGGGGCTGCCGGCGATCCTGCTGGTGCTCTTCGTCGCCCTGCGGCGGGCCGAGCGGGTAAGCGAGGCATCATGAGCGATCCGCGCATCGAGATCTTCGCCGGCGACATCACCACGCTGGCGGTCGACGCCATCGTCAACGCGGCCAACGAGCGCCTGGCGCCCGGCGGCGGTGTCTGCGGCGCGATCCACCGCGCCGCCGGCCTGGAGCTGGCCCGCGCCTGCGGAAAGATCGGCCGCTGCCCGACCGGCGAGGCGCGCATCACGCCGGGGTTCGAGCTCCCGGCCAATCACGTGATTCACGCCGTCGGCCCGGTCTGGCGCGGCGGCGGCGAGAAGGAGCCGGCCCTGCTGGCCGAGTGCTACCGCAATTGCCTGGAGCTGGCCCGGGAGAGCGGCATTGCCTCGATCGCCTTTCCGGCGATCTCGACCGGTATCTACGGCTTTCCCCTGGACCAGGCGACCGACATCGCGGTGACCGAAGTCGAGGTCTGGCTTTCCGAAGAGCAGGGTATCGAGCGTGTGATCTTCGCGGTCTTCGGCGATGAGGCGGAGCAGGCCTACCGGGCGCGGCTCGGCGCCTAAAGCTCCGGCCGGTCGAGCGCGTAGCCGGCGGAGCGCACGGTGCGGATCAGGTCGATCTGCTCCCCGGCGTTGATTGCCTTGCGGAGGCGCCGGATGTGCACGTCCACCGTGCGCAGCTCGACATAGACGTTGCGGCCCCAGACCGCGTCGAGCAGCTGTTCCCGGCTGAACACCCGTCCTGGATGCTGCAGGAGATGACGCAGCAGGCGGAACTCGGTCGGTCCCAGATGGACCTTCCGCCCGCCGCGCTCCACCCGGTGCGTCGAGAGGTCCATGATCAGATCCTCGAACACCAGAACCTCCGAGGTCAGGCCCGGCTGGGTGCGGCGCAGGGCGGCCCGGATCCGCGCGATCAGCTCGGCCGGCGAGAAGGGCTTGGTGACGTAGTCGTCGGCCCCGCTTTCCAGACCGCGCACCTTGTCGCTCTCCTCGCCGCGCGCGGTCAGCATGATGATCGGCGTGTCGCCCAGATCGGGCATGCGGCGCATGCGGCGGCAGACTTCGACGCCCGACATCAGGGGCAGCATCCAATCCAGCAGGATGAGGTCCGGCGTCTCCTCCTTGGCGACGATCAGGGCTTCCTCGCCGTCGCTCGCGGAGACGACCCGGAAACCTTCGCGCTCCAGGTTGTAGTGCAGGAGGGTGACGAGCGCGTTCTCGTCCTCGACCACCAATATCATCGGCTTCATAGCGGCAGAATATCCGTCCACTGTCGTTTCAGGTCCCTGTCTGCGGCGGGTCGATGCCCGCCAGGCTGGTGCTGTCGGCCACGGGGCGGTCGAAGGTTAGGGGCTCGCCCTTGACCAGGTAGTAGACGTACTCCGCCATGTTCGTGGCGTGGTCGCCCATGCGCTCGATGCTGCGCGCGATGAACAGTAGATGGGTGCAGGGCGTGATGTTGCGAGGGTCCTCCATCATGTAGGTCAAGGTCTCGCGGAACAGGCTGGTATAGAGCGCGTCCACCTCCTCGTCGCTGTTCCAGACCTCGATCGCCTTCTCGGCGTCGTGCTTCACGTAGGCGTCGAGCACCGTTTTGATCTCGAGCTGAACCAGCTGGGCCATGCGCGGCAGGCTGTGCACCGGCGCGATGACCGAGTGGCGCGCCAGGGTCCGCGCCCGCTCGGCGACGCTGCAGGCATAGTCGCCGATCCGCTCCAGGTTGTTGGAGATCTTGAGTGCCGACACGATCTCCCTGAGGTCGATCGCGACCGGCTGGCGGAGCGCCAGCAGACGCATCGCCATCTTGTCGATCTCATGCTCCATCTGGTCCAGCTCGCGGTCACGCGCCAGGAGCGTCGTCGCGGCGTCCGCGTCCCGCTGGACCAGGGTCTTGATCGACGCCGCCACCTGGCTCTCGGCGAGGCCGCCCATCTTGACAATGGCGTGGCGCAGATCTTCGAGCTGGTTATCGAAGGACCTGACGATGTGTTCGTTCGCTTGGCTCATCGGCTGCCTCGGATCCTAACCAAATCTGCCCGTGATGTAGCCCTGGGTCCGGTCATCCTTGGGGTTGGTGAAGATCTCCTCGGTATTCCCGTGCTCCACCAGGGTGCCCAGGTGGAAGAAGGCCGTCTTCTGGGATACCCGCGCCGCCTGCTGCATCGAGTGGGTCACGATGACGATCGTGAAGTTCTCCCGGAGCTCGTCGATCAGCTCCTCGATCTTGGCGGTCGCGATGGGGTCGAGCGCCGAACAGGGCTCGTCCATCAGGATCACGTCGGGGCTGACGGCGATCGCCCGCGCGATGCAGAGGCGCTGCTGCTGGCCGCCGGACAGACCCGTGCCCGGCCCGTCGAGACGGTCCTTGACCTCGTCCCAGAGCCCCGCCTTCTGCAGGCTGATCTCGACCAGCTGCTCCAGGTCGCCGCGCTTCTCGGCGATGCCGTGGATCTTCGGGCCGTAGGCGACGTTGTCGAAGACTGACTTGGGAAAGGGATTGGGCTTCTGGAACACCATGCCGACCCGGGCGCGCAGCTGAACCACGTCGACCTTTTCTGAATAGATGTCGTCGCCGTCAAGGTCGATCCTGCCGGTGACCCGGCAGCCTTCGATCACGTCGTTCATCCGGTTGAGGCAGCGCAGATAGGTCGACTTGCCGCAGCCCGAGGGGCCGATCAGCGCCGTCACCTCGTTCGGCAGGATGTCGATGTCGACATCGACCAGCGCTTGCTTGTCGCCGTAGTGGACGTTGACCCCCTTGCTGACGAACTTGGGCGGGTTGGCCCTCATGTCCGGGGCCGTTTCGACCGCGACGGCTGGATGGTCGTCTGTCAGGCTCATGACTCGCTCCTCCTCTTCGTTACCAGCGCCGCTCGAAACGCTTCCGCAGGAACACGGCCAGCGCATTCATTGCCACCAGGAAGGTCAAGAGGACCATGATGGCGGCCGAAGTCCGCTCCACGAAGGCCCGCTCCGGGCTGTCGGCCCAGATGTAGATCTGCACCGGCAGGACCGTCGAAGGGTCGGTGAACCCGCCGGGAATGTCGACGATGAAGGCCACCATGCCGATCATCAGCAGCGGGGCGGTCTCGCCCAGGGCCTGCGCCAGCCCGATGATCGTGCCGGTTAGGATGCCGGGCATGGCGAGCGGCAGCACGTGGTGCCAGACCACCTGGTGCTTGGAGGCGCCGACGCCCAGAGCGGCCTCCCGGATCGACGGCGGCACCGCCTTCAGGGCGGCGCGAGCCGCGATGATGATCGTCGGCAGAGTCATGAGCGCGAGCACCATGCCGCCGACCAAGGGCGCCGACCGGGGCATGCCGAAGACGTTCAGGAAGACCGCGAGGCCGAGCAGGCCAAACACGATCGACGGCACGGCGGCGAGGTTGTTGATGTTGACCTCGATCAGGTCGGTGACGCGGTTCTTGGGCGCGAACTCTTCCAGGTAGATCGCGCTCAGGACGGCGATCGGGAAGGACAGCATGAAGGTGACGAAGAGCGTCAGCATGGAGCCGACCGCGGCACCCCAGATGCCGGCCTGCTCCGGCTCGCGGCTGTCGCCGGCGCTGAACAGCCGGCTGTTGAACTTGGTCTCCACCTGCCCCCGGGATTCCAGCACCTCGAGCCAGGCCAGCTCCCGGTCCGACACGATGCGGTCGCTCTCGGGCACCTCGCGCGAGATCTGCCCCTTGATCACGCCGTCGATCTTGGCCGAGGCCGCCAGCCAGACCGTCTGGGTCGTCCCGATCAGGTCGGGGTTGTTCTTGACCAGGTGGCCGAGCTCGAAGGGCGATCCCGTGGAGACCAGCCGGCGGAGATTGCGCTTGTCGCGCCGACCCGTCACCTCGGGGAACACCTTGGTCAGGGCGTCCCGGATCAGCGGCGCGTAGTTGGCCGAGGCCAGGACCTCCGGATCGCGCTCGCCGGTCGGGTCGATCACCTCGGGATCGAAGGTGATCTCCAGCGCGATCTCGGTCTGCACGAAGGCCGAGTAGCCCTTGGAGACGATGCTGACGATCAGGATCGCGAGAATGGCGACGGCGGCGAGGATCGCCGCGGCGCCGTAGGCGCGGAACCGGCGTTCCGCCGCGTAGCGCTTGCGAACGCGTGCCGGCGAGAGCTCCTGCGCCGTGGGCAGGCGGCCGTTGAGCGCCCCGCCGGTGAGAGCCCCGCCGTTGAGACTGGCGTCAGTCATACTTCTCTCGGTATTTGCGGACGATACGGAGCGCGACGACGTTGAGCGAAAGGGTCAGCACGAAGAGCACCAGGCCGAGGGCGAAGGCGGCCAGCGTCTTGGCGCTGTCGAATTCCTGGTCGCCGACCAGCAGGGTGACGATCTGGACCGTCACCGTGGTGACCGCCTCCAGCGGGTTGGCGGTCAGGTTGGCCGCCAGGCCGGCGGCCATGACGACGATCATGGTCTCGCCGATGGCGCGGCTGACCGCGAGCAGGACGCCGCCGACGATGCCCGGCAGCGCCGCCGGCATGATGACCTGCTTGATCGTCTCGGACTTGGTCGCGCCCAGCGCATAGGCCCCGTCGCGCAGGGTCTGGGGCACGGCGTTCATCACGTCGTCCGACAGGGACGATACGAAGGGGATGATCATGATCCCCATGACCACGCCGGCGGCCAGGGCCGATTCCGAGGCGACCGTCAGGCCGATCGCGTCGCCGGTGTTGCGGAAGAAGGGGGCGACGGTCAAGGCGGCGAAGAAGCCGTAGACCACGGTCGGCACGCCGGCCAGGATCTCGAGCATGGGCTTGGCCGTGGCGCGGATCTTCGGCGGGGCGTACTCCGACATGTAGATCGCCGACATCAGGCCGATCGGCACCGCGACCGCCATGGCGATGAGGGTGATCAGCATCGTACCGGCGAACAGCGGAATCGCGCCGAACGAGCCCGAGGCGCCCACCTGATCGGCGCGCAGGGCGGTCTGCGGGCTCCAGTGCAGGCCGAACACGAACTCGTACCAGGGCACCTTGGTGAAGAACCGCCAGGCCTCGAAGAAAAGCGAGAGCACGATGCCGACCGTGGTCAGGATCGCGATGGTCGAGGCGATAACCATCAGCACGGTGACCGCCCGCTCCACCTGGTTGCGGGCGCGCAGGCGCGGGCTGATCGCGCGCGCGCCGATCGCCAGGCCGGCGATGGCCGCCGCGAACGCGAGAAGGCTGCGCAGGTGCGCGCTCTGATCGAGCATCGCGACGTAGTTCTCTGCGGCCGTGATCACCTCGGGCGCCGGGTTGGCCGGCGGAATGTTGGCCAGCGCCAGATTCTTGATCTGGCTCATCAGGAGGCGGATCTCGCTCTCTTCCAGGTCCTGCGTCAGCGGCGCGATGTTCGCGCGCAGCATGAGATCCACGACGTAGGACTCGAAAATGAGCCAGAGGCCGACCAGGAAGAAGGAGGGCAGCGCGGCCCAGAGGGCGACGTAGAAGCCATAGTACTGCGGCCGCGAATGAAGCGCCGCGCTGTGGCCGCTGCTCACCGAGAAGGCCCGCCTTCGGCCCAGCCCGTAGCCGATCGAGCTGAGCGCGAGGAGCACGACGATCACCAGCAGGGTGGAGGACATATCAATGAACAGCTATCCACCAAAAAATCACGCGAAGGTGGAACCGCACGCCGGGGCTAGTCTCCGCCGGCGCGCGGTTCCCGATCGCGTTACATGCTGAGCGGCTGCAAGGAGCTGGCCGAAGCCGCGACCGACTTGCGGTCCGCTTCGGGCAGGGGGATCAGGCCCTTGTCGACCAGGTAGCCGTCCGGTCCCCACGCCTTGTCGCTGGTGAACTCGGCGACGAACTCGGCGATGCCCGGCACGACGCCCACGTGCTCCTTCTTGACGTAGAAGTAGAGCGAGCGGGACACGCCGTACTTGCCGCTGGCGATCAGCTCGAAGGTCGGCTCGACGCCGTCGACCATGGCGCCCTTGATCTTGTCGCCGTTCTGGTCGAGGAAGCTGAAGCCGAAGATGCCGAGCGCCTTCGGGTTGGCCTCGAGCTTCTGGACGATCAGGTTGTCGTTCTCGCCGGCTTCGATGAAGGCGCCGTCCTCGCGGATCGCGTGGGCGACCGACTTGAAGGCCTTCTTGTCCTTCTTGCGCATGTCCTTGAGCATCGGGAAGGCCTTGGCGCCGCCCTCCATGGCGAGCTCGACGAAGGCGTCACGGGTGCCGCTGGTCGGCGGCGGGCCGAGCACCTCGATCCGCGCGTTCGGCAGCGAGGAATCGATCTCGTTCCAGGTCTTGTAGGGGTTGTCGACCAGCTGGCCGTCGACCGGAACTTGCTTGGCCAGCGCCATGAAGATCTGCTTCTTGGTCAGGCTGAGGGCCGGGGCCGACTTGGCGTTGGCCAGCACGATGCCGTCGTAGCCGAACTTGACCTCGGTGATGCCGATGCCGGCCTTGGCGCACTTCTCGAACTCGGAGGACTTGATCCGGCGCGAGGCGTTGGTGATGTCGGGGTGCTCGAGGCCGACGCCGGCGCAGAACAGCTTCATGCCGCCGCCCGAACCGGTGCTCTCAACCACCGGGGTCTTGAACTTCGTCGTCCGGCCGAAGTTCTCGGCGACGGCCGTGGAGAAGGGAAACACCGTGGACGAGCCGACGATGTGGATCTGGTTGCGCGACTGCGCGGAGGCTTGACCGGTAGCCAGCACGAAAGCCGTCGCGGTTGCGACAGCGAGAGCGTGTTTGATCACGGGACCATCTCCGTCTGTATTCCATAATGAACGTCGGCCCCTCAGAGGGGCCGAACTCGGTGACGACGGAACGTAGTGACCGACGGCGATAGTAATATTGCAGCTTCGTTACAGTCTTATGACAATGAAGCCGAATATTCGCTCAATTATACTATATACATCAGTTAGTTAAGACGTCGTGGCTGCGGCTCATTCGGCCGCGACATCGTCCGCGCCTTCCGCCATGGGCAGGTATACCGTGAAGACCGACCCTTTCCCGACCTGGCTGCTGATATCCAGGATGCCCCGGTGGCGGCTGACGATGTGCTTGACAATGGCCAGGCCTAGCCCGGTTCCGCCAAGTTGCCGCGAGCGCGCTGTATCGACCCGGTAGAAACGCTCGGTCAGGCGCGGTATGTGCTCCGGCAAGATCCCCTCACCCTCGTCGGCGATCGCGACCGCCAGCGCCTTGCACTGCAGCTTCTGAGCCGCCTTCGGGGACACGGCGCCCGAAACCCGTATCTCGGTGCCGGCACGGCCGTATTTCAGGGCATTGTCGATCAGGTTCTGGAACACCTGGGTCAGCTCGTCGTAGTCGCCGGTCACGGCCGCCAGGTGCTCGCATTGGACCCGGATCACCATGTCCTTGTCCTTGGCCTTGAGTTCGAGGGTATTGGCCACCGAGTAGAGCAGACGTTCCAGGTTGACCCTGCCGTCGGGCAGCGCGTGCTCCTTCATCTCGATCCGGGACAGGGACAGCAGGTCCTCGACCAGGTGCTTCATGCGCTCGGCCTGGTCGTGCATGATGGTCAGGAACTGGGCCTGGGCCGCGCGGTCACCGCGCGCCGGCCCGTTCAAAGTCTCGATGAAGCCGAGCAGGCTGGCCAGCGGCGTGCGCAGCTCGTGGCTGGCGTTGGCCACGAAATCGGCGCGCAGGCGCTCGGCCCGCTTGATGCCGGTCTGGTCGTGCAGGGACAGGATCGCGATGGTGCCGTCTGGCGCCGGACCGGGCAGGCCGGCGACCCGCGCCAGGTAGTGGTACTCCAGGCGACCGGGCACGGAGAACTCGACGATCCGTCCGTTGCCCCCGGCCAAGACCTCGTCGGCGGCCTCTAGCAGGGCCGGGGCCCGGAATACTTCGCAGAGATCACGCCCGGGCAGATCCCGGCCGAGCGATTTGGTCACGGCGGCGTTCACCCGGACGATTCGCCGCTCGCGGTCCAGCATGATCAGGGGATCGGGCAGGCTCTCGAGGATCGCCTCGTTGCCGGTCACCACGTCCTCGAGCTGACGGCGCTTCACCCTCTGGTGCTCGATGATCTGCTCGATGGTCGTATCCAGTCCGGCGCAGAGCGTCGCGCTCGTGCCCGGCAGGGCGCGCCGCGACTCCCCCTCGGCGTCGCTTCGCGCCAGCGCCTGGAGGCTCGAGCGCAGGGCGTCGATCCGCTGGAAATGAAACCAGGCGCCCATGCCGCCCGCGACGACGAGGCCCAAGAGCGCGGCGAGGCCGACCCCCGGCGCGACCCCGCCGAACAGGGCCAGGGCGAGCACGACGGCGGCGCCGGGCCCGATCATCCAGGCCAGCGCGACGAGCCGTCGCGAGAGGATCGATGAGCGAGGGTCCATGAGGGTCGACGCGCGGTCCCGGTACAGGCTCTCAATGTCGCCGATGCCTGACCCGCCAGGCAAAGCGGGCGCATGTTACCGCTTCCCGCAGCGATCGCACAATCCATCGACCTGCGGCGCTCCCCGCAGGCCCGCGGCGGTGAATGCGAGATATCTGCTACGGCTTGGTTTTGGTCTCGATCGCTTCGTGGGCGACCAGGGCGGCCGCCGTGACCAGGTCGTTGACGTTGGCGCCGAGGGGCACGATCTGCGCCGGCTTGTCCAGCCCGATCAGGAGCGGGCCGATGATCGTCGCGCCGCCGATCCGCTGCAGCAGCTTGGCGCCGATGTTGGCGCTGTGCAGACCGGGCAGGATCAGCACGTTGGCCGGACCCGAGAGGCGGCAGAAGGGGTAGAGCTGGCGCTGCAGCTCGGTATCGAGCGCGACGTTGGCCTGCATCTCGCCGTCGTACTCGAAATCGACGTCGCGCCCGTCGAGCAGCTCGACAGCCTCGCGCAGGTGGCGCGTCTTCTCGCGCAGGGGGTTGCCGAAGTTGGAGAAGCTGAGAAAGGCGACGCGGGGCTCGTGGCCCATGGCCCGGGCGTGGGCCGCGCTCTGGATCGCGATGTCGGCGAGCTGGGCCGGGTTCGGTTCCTCGTGCACCGAGGTGTCGGCCAGGAATACCGTGCGGTCCCGGGCGGCGACGATCGAGAGCCCGAAGATCCGGTGGCCGGGCTGCGGATCGAGTGCCCGCGCGATGTCCTCGTAGGCGACCCGGAAGCTGCGGGTCAGGCCGGTCACCATGGCCTCGGCCTCGCCGAAGGCGACCATGCAGGCGGCGAAGACGTTGCGGTTCTGGTTGACCATGCGCTGGCAGTCGCGCAGCAGCTTGCCCTTGCGCTTCAGGCGCTCGTAGACGTAGTCGCGGTAGCGCGCGTTCTGGTCCGACTTGCGGGCGTTGTGGATCTCCAAGCCTTCGGCCTCGACGCCGATCGCGGCCATGGTCTCCAGCACGATCTCTTCGCGCCCGACCAGGATCGGCGTGCCGTAGCCCGCCTGGCGGAAGGCCAGGGCCGCCCGGATCGTGGTCGCCTCCTCGCCCTCGGCGAAGACCACCCGCTTGGGGTTGCGCCGCACCTTCTCGAAGATGTTCTGCAGGCTGGCCGCGGTCGGGTCGAGCCGGGCCGAGAGCTCGTGCTCGTAGGCTTCGAGGTCGTCGCGCGGCCGCGCCGCCACGCCGCTGTCCATGGCGGCCTTGGCGACCGCCTTGGGCACCGCCGCGATCAGGCGCGGGTCGAAGGGGGCCGGGATGATGTAGCCGGGCCCGTAGCGCAGCTTCTGCCCGGAATAGGCCTCGGCCACCTCGTCGGGCACGTCCTCGCGCGCCAGCTCGGCGAGCGCCTCGGCGGCGGCGATCTTCATCTCCATGTTGATCGTGGTCGCCCGCACGTCGAGCGCCCCGCGGAAGATGTAGGGAAAGCCCAGCACGTTGTTGATCTGGTTCGGATAGTCTGAGCGGCCGGTGGCCATGATCGCGTCGTCGCGCAGGGCAGCGACCTCCTCGGGCGTGATCTCCGGATCGGGGTTGGCCATGGCGAAGATGATCGGCTTGGGCGCCATGGACCGGATCATGTCGTTGGTGAAGGCGCCCTTGGCGGAGAGGCCGAAGACCACATCGGCGCCGTCCAGCGCCTCGGCCAGGCTGCGCGCCTTGGTGTCCGCCGCGTGGGCCGACTTCCACTGGTTCATGCCCTCGCCGCGGCCCTTGTAGATAACGCCGCGGGTGTCGCACATCACCACCTGGTCGTGCGTCATGCCCATGGCCTTCAGCAGCTCGGCGCAGGCGATGCCGGCGGAACCGGCGCCGTTGATCACCATGCGGGTTCCGGCGAGCTTGCGGCCGGTCAGGTGCAGCGCGTTGATCAGCCCGGCCGCCGCGATGATCGCGGTGCCGTGCTGGTCGTCGTGGAACACCGGGATGTCGAGCAGCTCCTTCAGGCGCTGCTCGATCACGAAGCACTCCGGCGCCTTGATGTCCTCCAGGTTGATGCCGCCGAAGGCGGGCCCCAGGTAGCGCACGCAGTCGACGAAGGCATCGACCTCCTCGGTCTCGACCAGGAGGTCGATGCCGTCGATGTCGGCGAAGCGCTTGAACAGAACCGCTTTGCCCTCCATCACGGGCTTGGAGGCCAGCGCGCCCAGGTTGCCGAGCCCGAGCACGGCCGTGCCGTTGGAGATCACGGCGACCCGGTTGCCCTTGGTCGTATAGTCGTAGGCCAGGTTGGGATCGCGGTGGATCTCGAGGCAGGGCGCGGCGACGCCCGGCGAGTAGGCGAGCGAGAGGTCGCGCTGGGTGGTCAGCGCCTTGGTCGCGACGACCTCCAGCTTGCCCGGGCGGTCCTGGGCGTGAAGGTTGAGCGCTTCACGTTTCAGCGCCTCCTCGGCGCCGCCGGCGGTTTCGTCGTTCATTTCCTGGACCTCTCGCGCCGAACGCGGGTGCGGCGGCCTTCTTGTCGGGCGGCGCCGCGCGCCTTGTCCGCGCGACCGATGTTAGAGAGCGGGGCGGAGTCCGTCAAAGGGCGGGCAAAGGGCGGCCGTGCCGCCGCCGAGTCCGCGCGTGCCTGTTCACCCGCCCGGCGCGCGCCGGTGGGTGTGCAGGTCGGCGGCGTTGTGGCGCGCCATGATCTGCCGCGCCTCGGCCTCGTGCTCGGGCGTCGCCACCGCGACCCAGAGCAGCAGGGCGCCGCCCTCCAGCGCCCGGGCGAAATCGTCCGTGTGGGGCGTCGCCCTGATCTCGGCCAAGAGCTCGCGCAGCGCCACGCCGGTCAGTCCCGCCGCCACGGCGGCGGCGATCGCCATGCCGACCGGGCCGGTCGCGATCGCGATCAGGCCCGCGGTGGTGATCGGCCCGACGTACTTCACCTCGCCGACCAGGCCGGCCAGCGTCTCCTGCCAGGCCTCGCGCGGCGACTTGCTGGCCGAGAGCGACTCGTGGGTGTCGAGCACCGAGAGGTCGCTGCGCTCGAAGCCGGCGGCGCGCAGGCCCTCGACCGCGGCGCGGAACGACTCCTGGTCGGCGAAGCGGCCGACGAGCTCCAGGGTTTCGCCCGCCGCCGCGGGCTGGTCTCCGTTCGAATCCGACATCGCGCCAATTACCTCCGATGCTTCGAGCCGCCGGCTGCCGGCGGCTCGTCCTCCGCTGCCCTTGCCGGGCTTGACCGGGCAATCCAGGATCGCCTCTATTGATACCAGACTGGACCCCCGGGTCGAGCCCGAGGGCGACAAGGTGCCGTTTCCAAAGGCCTGATAGTTGCAGCCGCCGCCTATCTGGAACCCAGCGTGTCCGAACCCCTGAAGCCGCCATCCTCGACGCCAGCCGGCGGCGCGGGGATTCCCGCCGGCGCCAGCCCGATGATGGCGCAGTATCTGCGCATCAAGCAGGAGCATGCCGAGGGCCTCCTGTTCTACCGCATGGGCGACTTCTACGAGCTGTTCTTCGAGGACGCGGTCAAGGCCGCGGCCGCGCTCGACATCACGCTGACCCGCCGCGGCCAGCATAAGGGCGAGGACATCCCCATGTGCGGCGTGCCGGTTCATGCCGCCGAGGCCTATCTCTCCAAGCTGATCCGCCAGGGCTTCAAGGTGGCGATCTGCGAGCAGGTCGAGGACCCGGCCGAGGCCAAGAAGCGCGGCAGCAAGGCTGTGGTGAAGCGCGAGGTGGTGCGCCTCGTCACTCCCGGCACGATCACCGAGGACGAGCTGCTCGAGTCGCGGGCCAACAACTTCCTGCTGGCCGTGGGCGACGTGGGCGGCGAGCTGGGCCTCGCCTGGCTGGATCTCTCCACCGGCGCGTTCCAGACTCAGGGCGCCGTGCCCCGCGATCTGGCCGCGGCGCTGACCCGGCTCTCGCCCGGCGAGGTCCTGGTGCCCGAACGCCTGCTCCAGCATTCGGAGCTAAAAGAGCTCTTCGGCCAGTGGAACGCCGCGCTCTCGCCGCTGCCCTCGGCCCGTTTCGACAGCGCCAACGCAGAGCGCCGCCTCGCGGCCTTCTACGGCGTCGCGGCGCTGGACGCCTTCGGCGACTTCTCGCGCGCCGAGCTCTCGGCCGCCGGGGCGCTGCTCGACTACGTGGAAATGACCCAGAAGGGCCAGCTGCCCCGGCTCGCGCGCCCCGAGCGCCTGGCCGCCGGCGCGGTCCTGGAGATCGACGGCGCCACGAGGCGCAATCTCGAGCTCACGCAGACCCTGTCGGGCGCCCGGAAGGGCAGCCTGCTGGCGGTGATCGACCGCAGCGTGACCGGCGCCGGCGGGCGCCTCCTGGCCGGGCGCCTGGCCGCGCCGCTGACCCAGCCCGAGGAGATCGCGCGCCGCCTCGACATGGTGCAGTACCTCCTGGAACAGACCGCGTTGCGGTCCGACTTGCGAATCGCCCTGAAAGCCTGCCCCGACCTGGAACGGGCGCTCTCGCGCCTCGCGCTGGGGCGCGGCGGCCCTCGGGATCTGGCCGCCGTGCGCGATGGCCTGACCCAGGCCGCGGCCCTGCGCGCGCTGCTCTCCGCAGAGAGCTTCCCGCCGCTGCCCGAGGGTCTGGCGGCGGTCAAGGCAGGGCTCGGCTTTCACGAAACCCTGGTCGAGCGCCTGACAAAATTCCTCGCAACGGAGTTGCCCCTGCAGGCGCGAGACGGTGGCTTCATCGCGCCCGGCACCTCGCCGGAGCTGGACGAGTTGCGCGGCCTGCGCGACGAGAGCCGCAAGCTGATCGCCGGCCTTCAGGCCCGCTACGCCCAGGAGACCGGCGTCGCCTCGCTCAAGGTGCGGCACAACAACCTGCTCGGCTACTACATCGAGGTGACCGCTCAAAACGCAGGTAAGCTAACGACGGCTGGGGTCGAGTCCCAATTCATCCACCGACAGACCATGGCGAACGCTATGCGTTTCACCACGGTGGAGCTGGGCGAGCTGGAGCGGAAGATCTCGACCGCCGCCGAGCGGGCGCTGGCCCTGGAACTCAAGCTCTTCGAGGACCTGGTGGGCGAGGTCCTGGCGCGCGCCGAAGATATCGCGCTGGCCGCCCGCGCGCTCGCCGAGCTCGACGTGACGGCGGCGCTGGCCGAGCTGGCCGAGGAGCGCCGCTGGTGCCGGCCCGTGGTCGACGAAAGCACGGCTTTTGCCATACAGGGCGGCCGCCACCCCGTGGTCGAGGCCGCGCTGGAGGCGGGCGAGGGCCAGCCCTTCGTCGCCAACGACTGCGACCTCGCCGAGGCCCAGCGGATCTGGCTGGTGACCGGCCCCAACATGGCCGGCAAGAGCACCTTCCTGCGCCAGAACGCGCTGATCGCGATCCTGGCGCAGACCGGCAGCTACGTCCCGGCGCGCGCGGCGCGGATCGGCGTGATCGACCGCCTGTTCAGCCGGGTCGGCGCGGCCGATGACCTGGCGCGCGGCCGCTCCACCTTCATGGTCGAGATGGTCGAGACGGCGGTCATCCTGAACCAGGCGACGGCCCGTTCCTTAGTCATCCTGGACGAGATCGGCCGCGGCACCGCCACCTTCGACGGCCTCTCGATCGCCTGGGCCTGCGTCGAGCACCTGCACGAGGCCAACCGCTGCCGCGCGCTCTTCGCCACCCACTACCACGAGCTGACCAGCCTGACCGCGCGCCTCTCCGCGCTCTCCTGCCGCTCCATGCGGGTCAAGGAGTGGCAGGGCGAGGTGGTCTTCCTGCACGAGGTTGCCGCAGGCGCCGCCGACCGCAGCTACGGCATCCACGTCGCCAAGCTGGCCGGCCTGCCCGCCGCCGTGGTCCATCGCGCCGAGGAGGTGCTGAAGATCCTGGAGCAGGGCGAGCAGGCCGGCTCCCTCTCCCGCCTGGCCGACGACCTGCCGCTCTTCGCGGCGAGGCCCGAGGCACCGGCACCGCAGGCGGCCGGCCCCTCGGCGGTGGAGCAACGCCTGGCCGAGCTGAACCCCGACGAGTTCACGCCACGGAAGGCGCTGGACCTGCTCTACGAGCTGAAGATGCTGCTGGGGGAGTAGAGGGGGCTTAACGCGTGTTTTTGCTAAGGGACCCCCGATGCTGACGCACCCCATTTCGTCATGCCCGGACTTGATCCGGGCATCCAGGCGTTGGTTTACGGCGGCGACGATGGTGGTCGAACCAACCCCTGGATTCGCGGGTCACGCCCGCGAATGACAAAGAGGAGCACGATTGATTGGGGCCGCGACTTTCGGCTTCTACGCGACGGAAGCCTTTAGCAGCCAGACAGTCTCCAGGGCCGGGGCCTTGCCCTTCAGGCCGCCCTTCACCTCGGCGCTGGCGACCGGGGCGAGGGCGTAGTTCGCGCCGTGGACCCGACGCACCTCCGCTTCCTCGAGGGAGAAGGGCGGGCCGGGCATGATGGTCTGGTCGTATTCGAAGCACAGCAGGAGCTGCGGGGCCCCGCCGGTAAGGGCGTGGAGGTGGGCGGCGTAGGGCCCGCGCATCGCCTCGGGGAAGGCGACCAGGGCGGCGCGGTCGTAGACCGCGTCGACCGGGCCGAGCGCCGCGCGGGTGAGCGCGAAGATGTCGCCAACGAAGATGTCGAGATCAGGCGCGCGGTAGTGCAGAAGGTCGCCGGCTTCGGCGACCTCGGGCGCGACGCCCAGGTCTTCGAAGAGCTGGTCGACCGCCAGCTTGCTGAGCTCGGCGCCGGCGACCCGGTGGCCTTGGGCGAGCAGCCAGGCGATATCGCGGGTCTTGCCGCAGAGCGGCACGAAGACCCGGGCCCCTGGCGCCAGGCCGAGCGCGCGGAAGTTGGCGACCAGCATGGCGTTGCCGTCGCGCTCGTGAAAGCCGAGCTGGTTGGTCTCCCAGCGCTCGTGCCAGAAATCCGCTTCCATCGCCTCGCCTCCTCGCCCTTGGAACTGGACAGGACTTGGGCCGTGGTCGTCGGCGCTTCAAGAATCGGGAACTGGTCCGGGGCTGCCCCTTGCGCGTTCGCGCCCGCTGCGTGAAAAGATCCGCGGAAGCAACTTCGTGCCATAATGAGCCTATGGACGCCCTGACCAAAGAACGCCCGAAGCGGCCGCAGGCCGAACGGCGGCGCGGGATCATCGACCGCGCGGCGCTGTCGGCCGAGCTCGCCGCGCTGGCCGAGGCCGGGCTGCCGCCGGACCGGGAGCGGTCCGAGGTGCTCGGGCGCCTCAGGTCGGCGCTGGAGGCGGGGCGCGCCGAGGTGCGCCGGCGCTTCGAGGCCGGGGGCGCTGCCGCCGGCCCCGCCAGGCCCGGCAGCGGCGGGGCCAGGGCGGTCCGCGACAACTGCTTCCTGATCGACCAGATCCTGCGCGCCGCCTACGACCAGGCGGCCCGGCACTATCCGCTGGCCAACCCCTCCGAGGGCGAGCGCCTGGCCATGATCGCGGTCGGCGGCTACGGCCGGGGCGAGATGGCGCCCTACTCCGACGTCGATATCCTCTTTCTGCTGCCCTACAAGATGACCCCGCGCAGCGAGCAGGTGATCGAATCCGTGCTCTACCTGCTCTGGGACCTGGGCCTCAAGGTCGGCCAGGCGGTGCGCTCGCTGGACGAGTGCCTGCGCGCCGCCAAGGGCGACGTCACGATCCGCACGGCGCTGCTGGAGAGCCGCTTCCTCTGGGGCGACCAGGGGCTCTACCTGGAGCTCCGCCAGAGGTTCCAGAAGCAGTTCCAGGCGCGCGGCGCGATCGGCTTCATCGAGGCCAAGCTGGCCGAGCGCGACACCCGACATAGGCGGCAGGGCGATTCGCGCTACGCGCTGGAGCCCAACATCAAGGAGGGCAAGGGGGGTCTGCGCGACCTCCACACGCTGTTCTGGATCGCCAAGTACGTCTACAAGGTCGACGACCTCTCGCGCCTGGTCGGCCACGGGGTCTTCACGGCGCGGGAATACCGCCGCTTCACCAAGGCCCAGGACTTCCTCTGGACCGTGCGCTGCCACCTGCACTACCTGGCGGGGCGGGCCGAGGAGCGGCTGACCTTCGACCGCCAGATCGCGGTCGCCGAGCTCATGGGCTACCGCGACAAGGGCGGGGCGCGCGGCGTCGAGCGCTTCATGAAGCAGTACTTCCTGGTCGCCAAGGACGTCGGCAACCTGACCCGCGTGTTCTGCGCCGCGCTCGAGGCCGAGCACAGCCGGGCGGCGCGCTTCCGGCTGCCGAGCCTGATGAGCCGGCGCCGGATCTCGGGCTTCAAGGTCGAGGGCGAGCGGCTCAGCGTCGCCGGCCCCGAAGTCTTCGCCGAGAAGCCGGTCGAGATGCTGCGCATCTTCAAGGTGGCCCAGGACCACGACCTGGACATACACCCCCGGGTGCTGCGCTGGATTGCCCAGAGCCTCAACCGGGTCGACGAGGCGCTGCGCCGCGACCCGGCGGCCAACCGCATCTTCATGGAGATCCTGACCGCCGAGAAGGACCCCGAGCCGGCGCTGCGCCGCATGAACGAGGCCGGCGTCTTCGGCCGCTTCATCCCCGACTTCGGCCGGGTCGTCGCCCTGATGCAGTACAACATGTACCACTCCTTCACGGTCGACGAGCACACGCTCTTCGCGCTCGGCATCCTACACGGCATCGAGCGGGGCCGCCTGGCCGAGGAGGCGCCGATCGCCAGCGAGGTGGTGCACAAGGTGCTGAGCCGCCGGGTGCTCTATCTCGCGGTCTTGCTGCACGACATCGCCAAGGGGCGGCCGGGCGACCACTCCGAGCTGGGCGCCAAGGTGGCCGAGAGGCTCGGCCCGCGCCTCGGCCTGAGCGACGAGGAGACCGAGACCGTCGCCTGGCTGGTGCTGCACCACCTCGCCATGAGCGATACGGCCTTCAAGCGCGACATCGACGACCCGCGCACGATCGAGACCTTCGGCGACCTGGTGCAGTCGACCGAGCGGCTCAACCTGCTCCTGGTGCTGACCGTCGCCGACATCCGGGCGGTCGGCCCCAACACCTGGAACAACTGGAAGGCGGCGCTGCTGCGCGAGCTCTACTGGCGCACCGAGGAGTACCTCTCCGGCGGCCTGACCACGGAGGGCCGGCAGCGGCGGGTCAAGGCCGCCAAGGAGGCCCTGAAGGACCGCCTGACCGGCTGGACCAAGAAGGACGTCGCTGCCCACCTGGCGCGGGGCTATCCGCAGTACTGGCTGTCCTGCGACACCGACACCCACCAGCGCCACGCCGAGATGGTCCGGGCAGCCGAGCGCGAGGGGCGGGCGCTCACCGTCGAGACCCGGCTGGACAGCTACCGCGCGGCGACCGAGGTCACGGTCTACGCCTCGGACCACCCGGGGCTGTTCAGCCGCATCGCCGGCGCGCTCGCGGTCGCCGGCGCCTCGATCGACGCCGCGCGCATCTTCACGCTCCGGAACGGCATGGCGCTCGACAGCTTCTACGTCCGCGACGCCACCGGCGGCCCCTTCGAGCGTCCCGACCGCCTCGCCAAGCTGAGCGCCTCGATCGAGCAGATCCTGGCCGGCCGCCTGCGCCCCGACCGCGAGCTGGCCCAGCGCCGCTCGACCCTGCCGAGCCGCTACCGCCTGTTTCAGGTTCAGCCCCGGGTGCTGATCGACAACAAGGCGAGCGCCGACTACACCGTGGTCGAGGTCAACGGCCGCGACCGGCCGGGCCTGCTGTTCGACGTCACCCTGGCGCTGACCAAGCAGCAGCTGATCATCCACAGCGCCAAGATCTCGACCTACGGCGAGCGCGCGGTCGACGTCTTCTACGTCAACACCGCGCTGGGCGATAAGCTCGAGAGCGAGGCCAAGATCAAGCGGCTGCGCGAGCGTCTGCTCGAAGCGCTCGCCCAGCCCGACTGCCTGCCGGCCGCCAAGGAACCGGTGCGGGCGCGCCGCGCCGCCGCCCCCGACGCCAAGGTCAAGCCGCCCGTCACCAAGAAGCCCATCGCCAAGAAGGCACCGGCCAAGCCCCCCGCCGCAAAACCAAAGCCCAGGGCCCGCCGGAAGACCGCCGCCGCGTCCTGATCCCGCCACAGTTTGCGCATCATCCCGTCAGAGGGTAAGAGCCCTTGATCACGGTCATCCTTCGACAAGCTCAGGATGAGGACGCTTTTCTGGGAAGCGAATCACCCTCACCCTGAGCCTGTCGAAGGGTGATGGCGCCGCATAGGGCGCTGCTCGCCTGTCCATACCGAAGCGGTTCCACTTATGGCGCTTCTCAAGAACATGCTGACGGTCAGCGTCTGGACCGCGGGCAGCCGGGTCCTCGGCTTCGTCCGCGATATCCTGATCGCCCAGACCCTGGGGACCGGTGTCGTCGCCGACGTGTTCTTCGTCGCCTTCCGCCTGCCCAACCTGTTCCGCCGCGTGTTCGGCGAGGGCGCCTTCAACGCGGCCTTCGTGCCGCTCTTCGCCCGGCGCCTGGAGCAGGAGGGCGAGGCCGCGGCCCGGGACTTCGCGGAAGAGGCGCTCGCGCTGCTCACCCTGGTGCTGATCGTCCTGACCGTCGTGGTGATCGTCACCATGCCCTGGTTCATCGTGGTGATCGGCTCGGGCTTCCTGCAGGACGAGGCGAAGTACGCGCTCGGCGTCGAGCTCAGCCGGATCACCTTCCCCTATCTCATGTTCATCGCGCTGATGGCGCTCTACGGCGGGGTGCTGAATGCGCTCTACCGCTTCAAGGCGGCGGCCGGGGCGCCGATCCTCCTCAACGTCTTCCTGATCGCCGCCCTGCTGCTGGTCATTCCCTTTGTCGGCAACGAAGGCCCGGTGCTGGCCTGGACCGTCACCCTGGCTGGCGTCGCCCAGTGCGCCGTGGTCGCGGTCGCGGCCTGGCGCGCCGGCATGAAGCTGAGGCTACGCCGCCCGCGCCTGACCCCGGGCATGCGCCGGCTGCTGGCCCTCATGGGGCCCGGCCTGCTGGCCGCCGCCGTGCTGCAGATCAACCTCCTGGTCGGCACCAACATCGCGACCTTCCAGGAGGGCGCGGTCTCCTTCCTCTACTACGCCGACCGCATCTACCAGCTGCCGCTGGGGCTGATCGGCATCGCCTTCGGCATCGTCCTGCTGCCCGACCTGTCGCGCAAGCTGCGCGCCGGCGAAGACGCCGAGGCCATGGCGAGCTTCAACCGCGGCGTGGAGTTCTCCCTGCTCTTCGCCCTGCCGGCGGCGGTCGCGCTGGCGGTGATCGCCAAGCCGATCATCGTCGTGCTGTTCCAGCACGGCGCCTTCGGGCCGGCGGCCAGCGAGGCCACCGCCGTGGCGCTCGCGGCCTTCGCGCTCGGCCTGCCCGCCTACGTGCTGGTCAAGGTGCTGCAGCCGGGCTTCTTCGCCCGCGAGGACACCAAGACGCCGCTGATCTACGGCGCGGTCTCGGTCGCCACCAACATCGTCCTGGCGCTGCTGCTGTTCTTCCCGCTCGGCTGGGGCCACGTCGGCCTGGCGCTGGCGACCGCCGCGGCCGCCTGGGTCAACACGCTCCTTCTGGGGCTCCACCTCGGCAAGCGCCGCCACCTGGTGTTCGACGCCCGGCTGATCCGGCGGATTCCGCGGATCGTTCTGGCCAGCGGGCTCATGGGCGCCGGGCTCTGGGCCGGCGCCGAGGCGCTGCAGGGCTGGCTGGCCGGCGCCCTTTGGTCCAAGGCGGCCGCGCTGGCGATGCTCGTGGCCGGCGGGCTGGCGCTCTACGGGCTGCTCGTCCTGCTGCTCCGGGCGGCCAGCCTGTCCGACGTCCGCGGGCTGGTCTCCCGGCGCCCTTGACCGCCTCCGGCCCAGCGGCGATAACCGCGCGGCTTCGCCAGAAGTCAGGCAGGAAAAGCGGCGCGGGGGCCATGAAGCGGATCTTTTCGGGCGTGCAGCCCACCGGCAATCTTCATCTCGGCAATTACCTGGGCGCGATCCGCAACTTCGTCGCGCTGCAGGGCGACTACGAGTGCATCTACTGCGTGGTCGATCTGCACGCCATCACCCAGTGGCAGGACCCGGCCGAGCTGCGCCACAGCACCCGCGAGGTGACGGCCGGCTTCCTGGCCGCGGGCGTCGATCCCGAACGCTGCATCGTATTCAACCAGAGCCAGGTCCCGGCCCACGCCGAGCTGGCCTGGATCTTCAACTGCGTGGCGCGCCTCGGCTGGCTCAACCGGATGACCCAGTTCAAGGAGAAGGCGGGCAAGAACCGCGAGAAGGCGAGCGCCGGGCTCTACGTCTACCCTAACCTCATGGCCGCCGACGTGCTGGTCTACAAGGCGACCCACGTGCCGGTCGGCGAGGACCAGAAGCAGCATCTCGAGCTGATGCGCGACATCGCCCAGAAGTTCAACAACGACTTCGGCGTCGAGTTCTTTCCCCTGACCGAGCCGCTGATCCTGGGCGCCGCCACCCGGGTCATGAGCCTGCGCGACGGCAGCAAGAAGATGAGCAAGTCCGAGCCCTCGGAGATGAGCCGGATCAACATGACAGACGACGCCGACGCGATTCGGAAGAAAATCCGCAAGGCGACGACCGACCCCCACCCCTTGCCCGGGGCCGAGGTCCTGGACGAGAAGGGGGCGTTCAGCTCGGCCTTCCGGGCCGAGCGGCCCGAGGCCTGCAACCTGCTCGGCATCTACGCGGCGCTCGCCGAGCGGACCGAGGCCGAGGTGGTCGGCGAGTTCGAGGGCGCCCAGTTCTCCCAGTTCAAGGCGGTCCTGACCGACCTGGCGGTCGCCCGCTTCGGGCCCGTGGGCGCCGAGATGAAGCGGCTGGTCGGCGACCCGGCCGGCGTCGATGCGGTCCTCGCCGACGGTGCCGAGCGTGCCCGGGCGATCGCCGAGCCGATCCTCCAGGAGGTCAAGGACATCGTCGGCTTCCTGCGGCCCTGACGCCCGCCTGCGTAGAAAAGGCCGGGCTCCAGCCCGCGACCTGCTGAAACCATTGCAAAATTTCGGCCTCGCCCCCGGGCAGGCCATTGGCGTTCGCGATTCCAGGCAGTAAGCTTCCGGCCGGGTCCCGACGGGTGTTCCCGGCGGCTTCAGCCGCCGGGTCCGCGCCGGGGACAGCCCGCGCGTCTCGCTTGTTTGGCTTATCCGGCCGGTCAAAGCTCCGAACGATGCAGATCTATCTGCCGATCGCCGAGATGTCCGTGAACGCCTTCCTGCTGCTCGGCTTGGGCGGCGCGATCGGCTTTCTTTCCGGGCTGTTCGGCGTCGGCGGCGGCTTCCTCATGACCCCGATCCTGATCTTCATCGGCATCCCCCCGGCGGTCGCGGTCGGCACCGAGGCGAACCAGATCGTCGCCTCCTCGGTGTCCGGCGTGCTGGCTCACTGGAAGCGTGGAAACGTCGACTTCAAGATGGGCGCCATGCTGCTGGTCGGCGGTCTCCTGGGCTCGACCTTCGGGGTCTGGCTGTTCGCGCTGCTCAGGACGCTCGGCCAGATCGACCTGGTGATCAAGCTCAGCTACGTCACCTTCCTCGGCATCATCGGCGCGCTGATGTTCGTCGAGAGCCTCAAGGCGCTACTCCGCCACCGCGCCCAGGCGGCCTCCCGAGGCAAGCTGCACAAGCACACCTGGATCCACGGCCTGCCGTTCAAGATGCGGTTCCGGCGCTCCAAGCTCTACATCTCGGCGCTGCTGCCGGTCGGGGTCGGCTTCGTGGTCGGCGTGCTGGCCGCGATCATGGGCGTCGGGGGCGGCTTCATCATGGTGCCGGCGATGATCTACCTGCTCGGCATGCCGACCTCGGTGGTGGTCGGCACCTCGCTGTTCCAGATCATCTTCGTGACCGCCAACGTCACCTTCCTGCAGGCCTACGCCAACCAGACGGTCGACGTGGTGCTCGCCCTGCTGCTGCTGATCGGGGCGGTGATCGGCGCACAACTCGGCGCCAAGGCGGGGGCCAAGCTGCGCGGCGAGCAGCTGCGCATCCTGCTGGCCGCCATGGTGCTCGCGGTCTGCGCCAAGCTGGGGTACGACCTGACCATCACGCCCAGCGACCTCTATTCGATCGGGCGGATCGAATGAGACGGCTGCTCGCCCTCCTCGCGCTCCTGATCGCCCCCGGCGAGGCGCTGGCGATCGAGCCCCTGGTGGCCGCCCTGTCGAAGTACAACGTGGCGATCACGACGGATTTCACCGGCGACAACATCCTGGCGTTCGGCGCGATCAACCGCCCCGGCGACGTGGTCGTCGTGCTGCGCGGCCCGACCCGCCCGGTGGTCATGCGCCGCAAGGACCAGTTCTTCGGCATCTGGGTCAACGCCGCCGCCATGACGGTCGAGCAGGTGCCGGCCTTCTATGCGGTCGCCAGCTCGCGGCCGCTCGAGGAGATCGCGGCGCCGGAGGTGCTGCGCAGCCACGTCCTCGGGGTCGATCACCTGCGCGCGCGGCTCGAGCTGCCGCGCGCCAAGGCCTCGGAGAACATCCGGCGGGCTTGGAAGGACGCGGTGGTGCGCAATCACCAGCGGCTCGGCCTCTACCCCGAGGAGATCGGCGAGGTCGTGTTCCGCAGCGACCGGCTGTTCAGCACCTGGTTCGGGCTGCCCGCCAATCTGCCGACGGGGAACTATCAGGCCCATTTCTATCTTCTGGTCGACGGTCAGGTCGTCGGCGCCGAGATCCAGCCGCTGGCGGTCAACAAGGTCGGCGTCGAGGCGGAGATCTTCCGCTTCGCCCACGAATGGCCCGCGTTCTACGGGATATTTGCGATCGTCATCGCTCTGGTGGCAGGATGGTTGGCAGATGCCGCCTTTAGAAGGCCCTGACGCCGCATGACCGACGCCGCCGCGCAGAGCCATGACCGGATCTTTCTGGTCGTCGTGGACGACACCCAGGAGATGGCCGTCGCGCTGCGCTTCGCCTGCCGGCGCGCCAGCAACACCGGCGGCCGGGTCGCCCTGCTCTATGTCGTCGAGCCGAGCGATTTCCAGCACTGGATGGCAGTCGGCGACCTTATGCGCGAGGAGGCCCGCAACGAAGGCGAGCAGCTGCTGCAGCGCCTGGCGGCCAAGGTCAACGAGCTGACCGGCCAGCTGCCGGTCCTGCACGTCCGCGAGGGGACGCGCCGCGAGGAGCTGCTCAAGCTGATCGACGAGGACCCGACCGTGTCGATCCTGGTCCTGGGCGCCAACGTCGAGAAGCGCGGACCCGGCCCGCTTGTCGAGGCCCTGACCGGCAAGTTCGTCGGCAAGCTCAGGGTGCCGGTAACCATCGTGCCGGGCAACCTGTCGGACGAAGAGATCGACAGCATTGCCTGATCCGGGCCAGGGCCTGTTGACATTCACGGCGCGCTCCTGGCGGGAGCGCATTTGCGCCGGGGCCAGGAGCGGGAGGCGCCGTGGGGTAGCCTCCCACAAGGCCTTCCGCGACGCCGCCCCGGCGCAAATGCGCCCCGTCCCGAAGGGATCCGGCGAAATCGGCCTGCTGCCGCGTTGCTTGTCGTCGAATATGCTCGGCATGTCCTTCCTCCTCGCGCCTAACAGCAGGCCGATTTCACTCGGACCAGGAGCGCGACGTGAGTGTCAACAGGCCCTAGTCCATACTGTTGAGCAGCGCGTCGATGTCGTCCTGACTGACCCCTTCGTCCGGCAGGGCCGGCCCGCTCATCAGATGCTCGTCGGGCCTCTCGGGCTTGCCGTCGGCGCGCCCGGACGCCGCTGCGGACCGTCCCGCCGGGACGCCCTCGGCCTCGTGCCCGAAGGCTTCGAGCAGACCGCGAACCTTGTTCTCGACATGCTGCAGGGCGTTGACCACCTTGCTGATGCGCTGACCGGTGATGTCCTGGAAGCTGCAAGCTTCGTAGACCTTGGTGACCTCGTTGGTCACCTTGCCGGCGACCGCAGGGTCCATCTCCCCAGCCAATTCCTCGATCGTCTCGACCGCCTCGAAGATCGAGTTGGTCGCCTTCTCGGTCGAGCCGACGATCGCCTCGAGCTCGTCGGCCGCGGTCGGCAAATGCTGCGCGGTGATCTCGTCCGGGCGCAGCGCCGCGATCTCCGCCTTCACCTCGTCCAGGAAGCGGCCGAGCGCCTGTATCTCACGGTAGAAGTTCACATTGACCGCGGCCACGTCGCCCGTGACCGAGGACATCACGCAGCGCACCGCTTCGACGATGTCGCCGGGATCGATCTGATCGCCCTGGGGCAACAGGGTTTCGACGCGACGGTGCAGGTCGCTCACTGCGGGATCGACGGTCATCAGCGGGCCTTCCGGATGCGCGCGGCTAAGGAGATCAGAACTCGCCGACCACCGTGGTGAGCTTGGACTTGAGGGTCTCGGCGTTGAACGGCTTGACGATGTAGTTGCTCACGCCCGCCTGCTTGGCCGCCACCACGTTGTCGGTCTTGCTCTCGGCCGTGATCATGATGAAGGGCAGTCCGTTGAGCTTGCCGTCGGCGCGCACCTCTTTCAGCAACTCGAGCCCGGTCATGGGCTCCATGTTCCAGTCGGAAATCACCAGGCCGTAGGGCTTGTCCCGCAGTTTCTGCAGCGCGGCGCTCCCGTCGGTAGCCTCGTCGACGTTGTTGAAACCGAGCTGCTTCAAGAGATTCCTGATGATCCTCAGCATGGTCTTGTAGTCGTCCACGATGAGAATCGGCATGTTCAAATCGACCGCGGCCATCGGTTGCTCCTAAACCTGAACGGGATGGGTGCTTTTTCGAAAAAAGAGTTTTAGTTCTAAACAGTTAACATATTCTATCTAGTTGACTTTGCTGGCTCCTGCCCTCTTCGGCAAGTCGCGGCGCTGGGCCAGCTCGAGGGTAATCTCCTTGGCGCGCTCGGGATTCATCTGAGCCAGGATCGGGGCGGTCTTGCGCTCTTTCATGCGCTCGATCACGTCGAGCAGCACGACCATGTCGAGGCCTTCGAAGATCCGCGCCGCGTCCTTCGGCTTCATGCTCTCGTAGATCTTGACGAGGCTCTGCATCTGGGCCTCTTCCTGCTCGTCGTGGCGCACCAGCAGGGCTTCGATGGTTTCACGCAGCGTGTTGAGCTCACTGATTTTTTCATCGATCCGCTGCTCCGCGGCCTGGAGCAGGGCGCTGCGCTGCTCGAGCACTTGGACCTGCTGCTCGATCTCCGCCCGCCGCTCGGACAGGCGCTGCAGCAGGTCGATCTCTTCATCGCTCAGTGAAAAGACGTCGGTCGGCAGACGGGCGACCTCTGGGCGGCCCGGGTCCTCTTCTCGCGGCTTGCCGGCTTCGGTCGGGTTCGGCGCCGGTGTCGCGGCACCCGTCGTCTCCACAGCGCCCGGCGGCTCCGGCGCCCGGGTATCGGCCGCCGTCGCCCGGCTGAACTCGCCGATGCCGTCGACACCCTCCCAGATCGCGCCGACCTTGATCGCCAGCGTGACAGCGGCGGCGAAGATCAGCACCGGAATCAGGCGCAGTCTCATGCCGTCCTCCGAGTGCCGGCGCGAACAGGGGCGGCGCGGCGCATCAGCGCAGGCCGTGAAGCTTGCTCGACCGCCGGTCGGGCGGCACGAGCCCGGGCTCTATCGGCTGGTCGGCCGCCTCTGCAGCGGCATCCGGCGTGGCGCCGGCCCGCGCCGGCGGCACGGTCAGCCGATCGGCCAACTTGCCCGCGCGCTCGACCAGGAAAACCAGGTCGTCCGCGATCGATCGGCCCTCGCTGATCGACTGGCGAAGCTCGCCGCCGGTCTGGTCGGCGGTTTGACGGATCTCGGCCAGGCCGTTCTCGGCCCGCGACGTGGCTTGCGCGAAGCGGGCGATCAACTGCTCCATGTCCCGCTTCGACTCGCGCAGCGCGTTCAGCTTGCGGTTCAGGGTCCAGGCATAGGCGATGGTCGCGACCAGCAGGGCCGCGACCAGCAGATTGAGCACGAGGCTGACGTAGCCCATGTCCATGACCGCGATCACCCGTAGATCCCTGCCGCGGCCAGCCGGTTGGCGATCCGGACAGCGATGTTGACGCCCTTTCGCCCCATCTGGCCTTCGAACATGGAGATGTCGCCGCAGCGCAGCTTGATGCGCGAGTCGGGAGCGCAGTTGAGCTCGATCCGGGTCCCCTCCTGCCAGTTCATCACGTCGCCCAGACTTAGCTCGAACTCGTCGAGCACGGCCTGGATCGGCACCTCGGTCTGCCACAGCTCCATGGTCAGGTGGCTCTCCCAGATCGAATCCCGCCCGAACTTCTCGCCGATGAACATCTGCAGCAGAAGCTCGCGGACCGGCTCCAGGGTGGCGTAGGGAATCACCAGTTCCATCTTGCCGCCGCGGTCTTCCATGTCGACCCGCAGGCTGGCGACGATCGTAGCGTTGGCCGGCCGCGCGATGGTGGCGAAGCGCGGATTGGATTCCAGGCGCTCGAAGCGGAAGGTGACCGGCGAGAGCGGGTCGAAGGCGGTCGAGAGATCGCCCAGCACGACGTGCACCATGCGCTCGACCAGGTTCCGCTCGATGGTGGTGTAGGGCCGGCCCTCGATCCGCATGGCGGCGGTGCCCCGGCGCCCGCCGAGCAGGACGTCGACCACGGAGTAGATCAGCGACGAGTCGATGGTCATCAGGCCGAAGTTGTCCCACTCGTCGGCCTTGAACACCGTCAGCATTGCCGGCAGGGGGATCTGGTCGAGGTAATCGCCGAAGCGCGCCGAGGTGATCGATTCCAGGCTGACCTCGACGTTGTCCGAGGTGAAGTTCCGCAGCGAGGTCGACATCATCCTGACCAGGCGGTCGAACACGACCTCGAGCATGGGCAGGCGCTCGTAGGACACCAGCGCCGAGTTGATGATTGCCTGAATTCCGGAGAGATCGCCCATGTCGCCGCCGGCGCCGGTGTCCACGCCGAGCAGGCTGTCGATCTCGGACTGGTCGAGCACGCGGTTGGACGAGCCGGTCATGGCCGTCTCGTCGCCCTCCCCCTCCGTCATGGCCTCCCATTCGGCCAAGACAGCGGCCTCGTCGGTCTCCGCTCCCTGACTGTTGTCTTCGTCCGCCATGCGTCCCGAACTCGATGAACCTGCGGGGGGTGTCCGGTGGGTGCGCCTAGCGCCTCACTGGATCAGCATTTCCTTGAACAGCACGTCGCGCACCACGGCCGGGCGCGCCGCCGCGTTGACTCGGTAGAGCAGCTCCTCGCGGAGGCGCTGTATGCCGGCGGAGCCGCTGAGGTCCTCGACGCGCAGCTCCCGCAGGTAGACCTGGAAACTGTCGATGATCCGGGGCCGCACCCGGTCGAGATGGTCGATGTGGCTGTCGTCGGGCAGCTCCAGACTGACCGACAGCTTGAGGTAGGCCGACTTGCGACCGCCCACGTTCAGATTCACCAGGAGGTCGGGCAGCTTGTAGAAGTAGGAATCGTTGCCGACGAGCTCGGGGGGCGTCGAGGTTTCCGCCTCGGCCACCTGCTCGACCGCCGTCTCCGGCTTCAGCAGGGGATCGAGCAGGCCGGAGAAGTAGGCGCCCGCGACCCCGCCGACGAGCAGCAGGTTGGGCAGGATGCCTAAGAGGATCAGGACCTTCCCGCTGATGCCACCCTTCGGCTTGGCCTCGACTTCGAGACCGTCTCCGATATCCGTCGTACTCGTTTGATCGGCCACGAGAGCGATGTTCCGTCTAGACTAATCCGCTAGTAAGGGGAAAGTAACGGGCGCAAGTTAAGAACCCGTTTAGCATTCGGCGTCGCGGCGGCGATTGGCCGCGCCGGCCCGGCAAGACCTGCCGGGCAAGCACTGCCCGAAGCCCTCTGGGCACCCCGCTGACCGTTGCCAACCCCCTGATTTCTGCAACCTCTTCCTCTGGCACGAGACCTGCAAAGGCGAGGGCCATGCGGTGAATTGCCGTCGCCCGAATGAGAAAGAGGCGCAGAGAGAAAGAGATGGAGAATCCCGGCTACGTCGCCCTGTCCCGTCAGATGGTGCTGAGGCGCCAGATGGAGGCGGTGGCGCATAACCTCGCCAACTTGAACACGCCCGGCTTCAAGGCCGAATCCATGGTCTTCGTCGAATACCTGGAACGCACCCTGCCCCGGGAGAAGGTCAGTTTTGTTCAGGATATCGCGACCGTGCAGGATCTGCGCCCGGGGCCGGTCAAGGCCACCGGCAACGAGCTGGACCTGTCGATCCGCGGCGACGGCTACTTCGCGGTCGAGACGCCCGAAGGCGAACGCTACACGCGGGCCGGCCACTTCGCCTTGTCGCCGGACAGAGAGATCGTCAACTCGAACGGCTATCCCCTGCTGAGCGATGCAGGAACGCCCCTGACCATTCCCGACGACACGACGGAGATCGTCGTCGCGGACGACGGCACGGTCTCGACCGATGAGGGCGAGCTAGGGCGCATACAGCTGGTCCGCTTCGAGAACCAGCAGGCCCTGACCCGTCAGGAGAACGGGCTCTTCGGCGCCGGCGGGCAGGTCGCCGAGCCCGACGAGGATTCGGTCATCCAGCAGGGCACCCTCGAGGGCTCCAACGTGGTCGGCGTGGTCGAGATGACCAAGATGATCGACACCGTGCGCAGCTATCAGGCAGTGGCGCGGATGAGCAACGAGGAACACGAACGCCAGCGCCGGGCGATCAGCGCTCTGGCGCCCGTGCAAACCTAAGGAACCGAGGAGGAGACGCGGATGAATTCGCTCGATATCGCCGCCACCGGCATGCTCGCACAGCAGCTCAACGTGGAAGTCATTTCCAACAACATCGCGAACATGAGCACGACGGGCTACAAGCGCCAACGCTCCGAGTTCCAGGACCTGCTGTACCAGGACCTGAGGCGGGTCGGCTCGGAATCGTCGGACGCCGGCACGGTGGTGCCGGCCGGCGTGCAGCTGGGGCTCGGCGTGCAGCCGGCCGCGGTCTACCGGATCAGCGAGCAGGGCGCGATGAACATTACCGACAATCCCTTCGACGTCGCGATCAACGGCAAGGGCTTCTTCCAGGTCGAGCTGCCCGACGGCGACACCGCCTACACCCGCTCCGGCGCTTTCCAGCTCTCTGCCGACGGGGATCTGGTGACGGTTGACGGTTACACCATCCAGCCGGGCATCACGATCCCGATCGACGCCACCTCGGTCACCATCAATGACAACGGCCAGGTCTCGGTCACGCTCTCCGGCCAGGTCGCGAGCCAGCAGGTCGGACAGATCGAATTGGCCACCTTCGCCAACGAAGCCGGGCTGCAGGCGATCGGCGACAACCTGCTGCTGGAGACGACGGCCTCCGGTACGGCCACGATCGGCACGCCCGGGTCGACCGGCTTCGGATCGGTCAAGCAGGGCCTGCTCGAGGCGTCGAACGTCAACGTGGTCACCGAGATCACCGACCTGATCACCGCCCAACGGGCCTACGAGATGAACTCCCGGGTGATCCAGGCGTCCGACGAAATGATGCAGAGCGTCACCCAGCTTCGCTAGCGCCTGAGGGAAAGGACGAGTGGTGAGAAGATCGAACCAAGCGCCCAGCGGCAAGCGGCCGATCGCCGGCCTGCTGGCCCTGGCCCTGCTCGCAGGCGTGTCCGCGGCCGACGCCGCCGAGACGCCCGCCGGCCGTGTCATGCTGAAGCCCGAGGTCGAGATCGACGGGTCCCTGCTGCGGTTGGGCGATCTGTTCGAGCCCCTGCCACCGGAGGCCGACCATGCGATCGCCCGCGCGCCGGAGCCCGGCCGCAGGATCGAATTCGGCGCGCGGTGGCTGGCCGCGGTGGCCCAGGAGCACGGCATCGCCTGGCGCCCCGCAACGCGCTTCGATCGGGTGGTGGTGAGCCGGCGCAGCATCGCGATCGAGGCGCCGCAGATCCAGACTGCCCTGCACGCCACCCTCGGCCGCATGACCCCCGGCCAGGAGATCGCCGTCGCCCTCGACGACCCCACGATCGCGCTGCATCTGCCGCTCGGCAGCGAGGCCTCCCTCGGCATCTCGGCGCTCTCGTACAACCCGGCCAACGGCCGGTTTCGCGCCAAGGCCGTTTCGCCGGCGGACGGCGCCCCGGCGGTCGAGGCCACGGTGACCGGCCGCGCCGTTGTGATGGTCGAAGTTCCGGTGCCGCGCCGCCGGATCATGCGGGGAGAGATCATCGGCACCGACGATCTGGACTGGCGGCGGATCGCCGCCGACCGACTCGCCGCGGACGTGCTCGTCGACGCCGCTGCGGTGCTCGGCAAGAGCCCCCGGCGCGCGCTCAAAGCCGGCGAGGCGGTGCGGTCGGGCCAGCTGCGCGAGCCCGTGCTGGTGCCCAAGAACGCGCTGGTGACGCTCCGGCTGGCGACCGAACGCATGGTGCTGACGGCGCAGGGCCGGGCCCTCGAGCCCGGCACCAGGGGCGACGTGATCCGCGTCATGAACACCCAGTCGCGGACCATCGTCAACGGGACGGTGCTCGCCTCCGGCGCCGTGGCGGTGCCGCACCCCGCCGGCGCGCCGACGCAATAGGACCAGAAGGGAGACAAACCAATGACGCGGATAGAACTTCCCAGACGGCGCAGCCTTTCCCGCAGCCTGCTGCGGCTCGTTGTAATCGCCGCCGCGGGCGCCTCGCTGCAGGCCTGCACGGTGTTCGAGCGGCTTATCGCCATCGGCCAGGAACCCTCACTCAGCGAAATCGAGAACCCGGCGCCAATCGCCAACGATCGTCAGGTGCGCCTGCCCATGCCGGCGCCGCAGCCCGCGCCGCGCCAGGCCAACTCGCTGTGGCGCACCGGTTCGCAGCATTTCCTGCAGGATCAACGCGCCGCCGTGGTCGGCGACATCGTCACCATCAACATCGAGGTGTCGGACAACGCCTCGATCTCCAACCGGACCACGCGCGGCCGGGCCGCCTCGGAGGACGCTTCTCTGACCTCCCTGCTCGGCTACGAGGGGCTCCTGCAGAACTTCCTGCCGAACGGCGTCAATCCCCTCAGCCTCGTCGACCTGGACAGCGCCGGCAGCACCGAAGGCAACGGCTCCGTCGACCGGGGCGAGACGATCAACCTCAAGGTCGCCGCGCTCGTCACGCAGGTCCTGCCGAACGGGAACCTCGTGGTCGCCGGCCGCCAGGAGATGCGGATCAACTACGAGATGCGCGAGCTTCAGGTCGCCGGGGTCATCCGTCCGGAGGATATCACCTCGGCCAATACCATCGAGTTCGAGAAGATCGCCGAGGCGCGGATCGCCTACGGCGGACGCGGCCACATTACCGACGTGCAGCAGCCGCGCTACGGGCAGCAGCTCTACGACGTGCTCTGGCCGTTCTGACGCCACGCCTGTAGCGGATTCACCGGGTTGCGGACCGCTTCCGGCGAATCAGTCAGAGCCGGACCTGCTCTAGCTAGGGCGGCGTGACGGCGGCCGGGTCTGCGGAAAACAGAACTCCCGGCCGCAGGATCAGTCGTCGCGGTGGGTCCGCTCCTTGCGCTCGTGGCGTTCCTGCGCCTCGAGCGACAGCGTGGCGATCGGCCTGGCCTCCAGGCGGCGCAGGCTGATCGGTTCCGCCGTTTCTTCGCAGTACCCGTAGGAGCCTTCTTCGATGCGCTGGAGCGCCGCATCGATCTTGGCGATCAGCTTGCGTTCGCGGTCCCTTGTGCGCAGCTCCAGGGAGCGGTCCGTCTCGAGCGACGCGCGATCGGCCAGATCGGCTTCCAGCAGCCCCCCTTCTTGAAGGTGCTGCAGTGTTTCGCTCGATTCGTGCAGGAGTTCGTTCTTCCAGTTGGTCAGCTTCTGGCGGAAATAGGCTTGCATCCGCGTATTCATGAAGGGCTCGTCATCGCTCGGATGATAGCCGTTCAGACCGTTTCGAGTCTTGCCCTTGCTCATTTCTCAACCCCGATCCTGCCTGGAGTTCGCGCGCGGAGTATAAGAATTTCATGTTTGCTTTCAAGCACTACGAGAGGCGTGACGGGCCGATTTTCCGGCCGTGGCAGGACCGATGAAAATGCCCGGACGGGCGGGCGGCGCGAGGGGCCCCTGAGGCTCGGGAAATCGCCCCGGCAATCCCGCGGCGGGCCGGGTGGCGAGACGCCGTCGCGGTCCCCCTAGAGCAGATCCTGGTTTGACTGAATCGCCGGAGGCGATCCATCAAACCCGGTGAATCTGCTCTGAAACTTAGATGGAGAGCGGATCGGCAGGAAGGGCCTGGCGATCCGGCGCGATCAACCGATGGTTCCGGCGGAATGTGCTTAGCGGCCGCGCTTCGCGAGCTCGACCGCGACGCGCAGCTCGATCTCGTCGAGGACGGTGTCGAGGCGCGGGTCCTCGGTGGCGCCCTTGCGGGCCGCCGCCATTTCGCCCAGCCGCAGCAGGTTTTCCTGACTCACCGCGCCGTCCAAGAGCTCGAAACGCAGGCGATCGAGCGCCTCGAGCAAGGCCTGGCCATGGCGGGCCGCAGCTTCGCGGGACAGGCGGTCGCCTGGAACCTCCTGGAGGGCGAGGAGTGAATCGATCGTCGATGCGGCCGCCGGGGCGGTCGGCGCGGCCCCCTGGGCCTCGCCGGTTTCCAGAATCCCGGCGAACTCGCCCGGTTTTCCGGTTTTGCCGGCCGACTTCCGGCTCGGCTTCTCGATACGGCCGTTGGATAGAGAGCCTATCTTCATCAGGTGTCCCGCAGATAGCGACCCGGCCGCCGACGCGCGTCCGCCGCGACGGTGCGGCGATCAGGGTTAAAATGCCGTTAGCGCGGATGCCGCAGCAGCAGCAGGGCTCGGACCGGCCCAAAAGCGAATTAGACTATCCGCTTAGTAAGTATTTCTTAGTTTTTTCGGGTGACAGTGATAGTGGGCTCAAGAAGGGCTCACAAGAGGTTTGCGCTGTTATGACTGTCGCCGAAGCAACACTCGCGGGTTCAGCCGCCGCCAGCGTCAAGAGGACGCAGGCGAGCGCACGAGTCGAGGACTCGCGCGTGCGGGAAGCGCCCGCGCGCCCCGCAACGGCGGAACAGGTTGCGCCGAGCACCGCTGGCCGGCCGTCTGCGGGGGCATCCTCTCAGTCGCGCCTGGCATTCGACCAGGAGCTGTCGCGCGTTTTCGTCGAGATCGTCGATTCGGACTCGGGCGAGGTGGTGCAGCGCTTCCCGCCCGAGCAGATCGTGCGCTACTTCGCCGAGATCAGCGACGCCGCGGCCGAACCCATCGATACGGAGCGCACGGGCCTGGTGCTGGATCAGCTCGCCTGATCCCCGGCCAGGGCCGCCGGGCCCACCCCCAAACGAAACACCCGACCCGAACAAACCGGCGCCCTCGCCCCGGGGCGATGCCGGCTGACCGGCATTCGTCCCGCACCTGCGCCAGCAGTTCGCGATCCGGGTAAGTCTTGCCGGGCGCTTCTTGCCGAGCCAGCGGGCGACCCCGGTCTCGGCCCTACGGACATCCGGTCAACATATTGATATAATTCACCTTAAACAAGGAAGCGGAGCTGGCACGGCGTTCGCATCAGGAGCCCCGAGGAGAACCCTTTCGGAACAGGCTCGAGGAAAGACGCCGTGAGGACGAGTGCAAAGATCTGCAGGCTGACGTTCGGCGCCGGTGCCAGCCGGGCGTCGCTAGGGCTCGTTCTGGCCGCCCTGCTGTGGCTCGGCGCCTCGCCCGCCGCAGCCCAGGTCCGCATCAAGGATATCGCCGACTTCGAAGGCGTGCGCAGCAACCACCTGGTCGGCTACGGTCTGGTCGTCGGCCTGGACGGCACGGGCGACGATCTTGAGAGCGCGGTCTTCACCCGGGAGAGCCTGATCGGCATGCTCGAGCGCCTCGGCGTCTCGGCCCGCGACGACGACCTAGAAACCGACAACGTGGCTGCCGTCATGGTGACGGCCGACCTGCCGCCCTTCGCCCGACAGGGCCGGCGGATCGACGTGACGATCTCTGCCTTGGGCGACGCCCAGAGCCTGCTGGGGGGCACGCTGCTCGTCACGCCGCTGCTCGCGGCCGACGGCGAGGTCTACGCCGTGGCGCAAGGCTCGGTGGCCGTCTCGGGGTTCAACGCCGGCGGCGCCGCCGAGACGGTCAGCAAGGGCGTGGCCACGGCGGGCCGAATCCCCAACGGCGCCGTGATCGAGCGGGAGATCGCCTTCGATCTGGCGCAGATGCAGAGCATCAAGGTTTCCCTGCGCAACCCCGACTTCACCACCGCCCGGCGCATGGCCCAGGCGGTCAATCGTCGCCTCAAGACGCCGATCGCCCGGCAGCTCGACAACACGACGATCATGGTCGACGTCCCGAACGACTTCCCGGGCGGCACCGTCGGCCTGGTCACCGAAATCGAGCAACTGCGGATCACGCCGGACCAGGTCGCCCGGGTCGTGATCGACGAGCAGTCGGGCGTGATCGTGATGGGCGAGAACGTGCGCATCAGCACGGTGGCGATCGCCCAGGGCAACCTGACGATCCGCATCACCGAGACGCCTCAGGTCAGTCAGCCCAACCCCCTGGCCGAGACCGGCGAGACCGTGGTCGTCGACCGCACTCGCGTCCAGGTCTCCGAGGACGAGGAGAGACGCCTCGCCGTGCTCAACCGAGGCGTCAGCCTGCAGGAACTGGTCAACGGCCTCAACGCGCTCGGCATCGGCCCGCGCGACATGATCACCATTCTCCAGGCGATCAAGGCGGCCGGCGCCCTGCAGGCCGAGATCGAGGTGATGTGATGGCCGGCCAGCCGCCCATCACGTTACAGGCCGGCGCCGGCCAGGCACTGCGCGCTTCGGGGCCGGCCGCCGGCCCGGCCGGCGCCGGCAACAACCGCGAGGCGCTGCGCCGCGCCGCCGAAGAGTACGAAGCGCTGTTCCTGGCCGAGATGCTCGCACCGATCTTCGAGGGCATCGAGACCGAGGGCCTGTTCGGCGGCGGCTCGGCCGAGAAGATCTACCGCAGCCTCATGGTGCGAGAGTACGGCCGGTCCCTGTCCGAATCAGGCGGCGTGGGCATCGCCGACGCCGTTGAGCGCGAACTGCTTAAGCTGCAGGAGATCCAGCAATGAACGAACACCCAGCCACGACCGCCGAACCGCCGGCCGGCGAGGCCTTCGCCCAGGACCTGCGCCAGGCGGTCGACCGGATCACCCGGGTTCTCGAGCAGGAGGTTCCGCTGCTCAAGGCGCTGAAAAGCGAAGCGATCGAGGCCATGCTGGACGAGAAGCGCGCCGCCACAGAGGGCTATCTCACGCTGGCCGAGCGGCTGCGGGCCGCCCCGAAGCTGCTCGACGGGCTGGAGCCCGCCGCGCGCGAGGGGCTGCGCAGCGCCGCCGGCCGACTAGCCTCGGCGACCGAGGCCAACGCCCGGGCGCTTAGGGCCGGACTCGAGGCCAACGGCCGGCTGGTCAAGACCATCGCCCAGGCGGTCGCCGAGCAGAGCCTCGGCAACAACCGCTACCGGGCCGACGGCCGGCCGCGCAGCAGCGCGCCGCGCGGCGCGACGCCCGCCTGCTCGGTCAACAAAGTGCTCTGACGGATCGCGATCATGACGCTGGTGAATGCACTCTACTCGGCCATCACCGCCCTGCAGACGACGCAGTCGGCGCTCCAGGTCACCTCGAACAACATCGCCAACGTCAATACCGAGGGCTATACGCGCAAGAGCGCCCAGCAGCTGACCCAGGTCATCGACGGCCAGACTTTCGGCGTCGATCTGGGCCAGGCCCGGCGTTTCGTCGACGCCAGCCTACTGCGTCAGATCCGCGATCAGATCTCCGTCCTGACCGGAAACCAGGCGCAGAACGGCTTCCTGGAACGCACCCAGACGCTGTTCGGCACGCCCGGCAGCAACACGGCGATCAGCCACGACCTGGCCGAACTCGGGTCTGCGCTCGAATCTCTCGCCGCCGCGCCGAACGGCGTGGTCAACCAGAGCGAGGCGGTCGCGACGGCGCAGCGGCTCACCGAGAAGCTCAACGCGCTCAACGACCAGATTCAGGCGATGCGCCGCCAAGCGGACCAGGAGATCGCGGAATCGGTCAACAAGATCAACGACCTGCTTCAGGATCTGGACGACCTCAACGGGCGCATCGCCGAGGCCGACGCCTTGAACCGTTCGGCCGACGACCTCCGCGACGAGCGCGACCGGCTGATCGGCGAGCTCGCCGCCGAGATCGACATCCAGTACTTCGAGCAGGGCAACGGCACGACGGTGATCGCCACCACCACCGGGCGCATCCTGCTGGGCAGCCAGGCGACCAGCCTGAGCCACGCGGCGGCGGCCCAGGTCGCGGCGCAGAACACCCATCCAGGCTCGATCGACGGGATCAACCTGGGCGGCTCGGGGGTCGACATCACCGACGAGATCAGCGGCGGCCGGCTCTACGGCCTGATCACGATCCGCGACGACACCCTGGTCGACCTGCAGGCCGAGTTCGACCGCCTGACCGAGGTCCTGCGCGACCAGATCAACGCCGCGCACAACGACGGCACGGCCTTCCCGCCCCCCAGCCAGCTGACCGGGAGCCGGAGTGTGGCCGCGGCCGACGCCCCGCCGATGAGCGGGAACTTCCGGGTCGCCGTGCTCGACAGCGCGGGCGTCGTGGTCGAAAACCTCGACATCAATCTCGGCGGGATCGCCAACATCGGCGCGCTGGTCACCGCGATCAACGGCATGACCAACGCGACCGCCTCGATCAACGCGGACGGCCAGGTGGTGATTGCGGCGACCGGCGGCAACGCGATCGCGGTCAACGAGATGGACGGCCAGGTCACCACCGGGACCGCCACCCGGGGCATGGCGCACTTCCTGGGGCTCAACAACCTGCTGGACAGCGGCACCGACTACGACGTCGCCCTGTCCGACCGGGTTGCCAGCGACACGGCCGCGCTCGGTGTCGCCGGCACGATGGGGTTCAGCATCGGCGGCGCCACGACCAACGTCGCTTACGGCGCTGGCGACTCCCTGACGGACATCGTCGCCTCGATCAATGCCGCGGTCGGCGGCGCCAACATCACCGCGAGCGTGGTGAGCGAAGCCAACGGCTACCGCTTGGAGCTGATCGACGCCGACGGGGACAACTTCTTCCTCTCGGACAGCGGCGGACTGACCGGCCAGATCAATCTGCGGCCAGGCCAGGCGGGCACCGCCGGCCGGCTCGAGGTCGATCCCGACCTGCTCGCCACCCCATCGCTGATCGCCTACGCGGAACTCAGTCCGGCGGCCGGCCTAGCGGTCGGCGACATCGCGCTCGCCGCCGGCGATTCGGCCACCGCACGGGCTCTGGCCGACGTCTTCACCACCAATCAGACCTTCGCCGCGGCCGGCGGCCTGGCGGGCTCGGTCACGACCCTGAGCGACTTCGCGACCAGCATCATCTCGCTGAACGCGGCCAACGCCAACGCCGTCGCCGGTGACGTGGCCAGCGGGGAGAGCCTGGAGATCGCTCTCGAGACCCAGTTCGGCAGCCTGAGCGGCGTCAATCTGGACGAGGAGCTGTCCCAGCTAGTGATCCTGCAGAACGCTTTCGCCGCCTCGGCCCGGGTCACCACCACCGTCAGCCAGCTGTTCGACGAACTGCTGCAGATCGGACGCTAAGAGCTTTCAAGGATAACGGCCATGGAACGGATCTCGACCCTCGCCTACAACAACCAAATCCTGTTTCAGACCTTGAATAACGTGTCCCGCCTGCAGGAACTTCAGCTTCAGCTGGCGACGGACAAGAAATCCCAGGACTACGCCGGCATCCAGAGGGAAACCGTGGACCTGGTTTCCCTGGAGGTCAGGCTGACCCAGGCCGAGCAGTTCAACCGCACGATCCAAAGCGCCGATATTCGCCTGGAACTGATGGACACGGCGCTCGGCTCGATCGGCGACGTGGCCGTGGAGTCGCGCGACCTCTTCCTCAACGCCGTGAACGGACCGGGCACCTTCGATGGCAACCTGGCCGAGTTCGCCGCCGACTGGCGTTTCCTCACGGTCCAGTTCCTCAATACCCGCGGCGCCGACGGCTACCTCTTCGGCGGCACGCGGAGCGACCGTCCGCCGGTCGACCTGACCCAGCCCGCCTATGCGCCGGTCTCGCTGATCGAGAGCGACGGCACGACGGTCGACGAGACCTTCTACCAGTCCTATTACACCCAGGTGCTGGGCAACACGCTGCCCTTCGCCCAGGGCTCGTTCTACGATCAGATCTACTTCGACAAGAACGGCGTCGCGCCGGCCGGACCCCTGCCGGCGGATCCCGACAATCCGACCCTCAGCGAGTTCGTCGCCGAGGATCCCGACCTCTGGCAGTACTACGTAGACCGGCTCGACTCGGCCGCCATGCTGGCGACGCCGAAGCTGGACTACTACCAGGGCAACGACGAGCCCCAGGTCGTGCGGGCCGACGAGGATCTCGACGTGAGCTACGACGTCCGGGCGAACGAGCTGACCTTCCAGCAGGTGCTTATCGCCCTCGACGCCGTCGCCAATCTGCCGAACGGCGGCTCGACGGCCGACCCCTTCCAGAACGTGGTGATCGCCAAGGCCCGGGACATCCTGAACAGCGTCCTCGATCCTTTCTCGACCAAGGGCGTCGAGCTGGTCGACGACCAGCGGATCGAGGTCAGCCGCGCCCGCGGCACGCTCAACTTCGCCGCCGAGCGCAACGAGGCCTTCGTGGCCCAGGCCGAGGGCCTGATCGCCGACATCGAGGGGATCGACCGCGCCGAAGTCGTGGTCAAGATCCAGTCGAGCCAGACCGTTCTGGAAGCCTCCTTCGCCAGCCTCTCGCGGGTCCAGTCGCTGTCTCTGCTGCAGTTCCTCTGATGCCCCTTAGCCATGAGGCTTAGCTTAGTCTTAAATTGTTATTGGTAGTCTGGCGTCAGTGCCGCCAGAGGATCCGACTGGATGCTGACCAACCCGATCATCAGCCCTTTTCCCACCGCACAGGGCTCGCCTGTGGCGAAGCTGATTCGTGGTTCGGCCGGAGTCGGCAGCAGCTCGGGCGACAGCGGGGTGATCCAGGACCTTGTGCGGCTCTCTCTGGTCGCCGCCCGCCCGGCTTTCGAGCTCGATTTCAACAATGCCCAGAACCAAGCGCTGGCCCGGCTCGACGCCAAGATTCAGGAACTGCAGAGCACCAACTTCGGTTCCGGCAAGACAGCCCTGCTCAGGGTTAAGGCGGCCCGGCTCGAGCGGGAACTGATCGAACTGAGAGACTACAAGGAGAGAGTCAGCACCAATCGTCTGTCGGTAACCGATACCCTGGCCACCCTGTCAGATCTCCGCGGGCTGGCCGATTCGTCGACGGTGAGCGAGTTCGAAGCGAAGCGAACGGAGGTGCTCGACTCGCTGGACAGGCTGCTCACCGCCGTCAGAAGCCGCTTCGGCGCCCCTGACGGCCTGCGCAGCGCCAAGTCCGACGGCACCGACGCGATCTCCGGCATTGTCACCAATAACTTCGCCACCCCGACCGACATCCAGAACGCCCGGGACACGATCGACAAACTCTCGGCTACGCTGACCACCGCGTCGACGATCCTGGAATCGAACCAGGACGGGGCAACCAAGCTGATCAGCAGCGCGGAACGTGGCCTCGGCGACGCCAAGCAGAGGATCGAAGAGATCACGATCGCCGAACGCCGGGCCAGGATCGATGAGATTGAGGCCGAGCGGGACAAGGTGGCGCGGCTTCTGACCAACATTTCCCTGGCATTCGAGACCAGCCAGGCCTTCGGCTCCTTCATCGCCCAGAGCACCGTCCTGAAGCCGGACAACGACCCGGGATCGGTCCTGAACCTCTTCGCCTGAGCCCCCGAGACCTCGTAGAAACCTGACCGACCGGACCGGCAATATCTGCCGACCCGGCGGCAAGATATGCCGCCATCCCGGAAAAAATTTCCGTCCAGAATCAATAGGTTAAATTTGGTTAGCCAAACCGGCCCGCGACCGACCTGAGAGTGCCGCGGCGCCTGCCCTGGCATGGCCGTTGCAACGCCTGGAGCGGGTCAGAACGGCCCACGGACCAAGAAGGTCCGTTACATAGCTTCAGAATGGAGAACCAGAATGGTAGATGTCACCCTTTCGGCTGCGCAACGGAACACCGTTTTGCAGCTGCAGAACACCGTCAATCTGATCAACCGGACCAACGATCGTCTGTCCACCGGCCTCAAGGTGGCCAGCCCGATCGACGATGCCCGCGTGTTCTTTGAGGCGCAGGCGCTTTCCAACCGCGCCAACGACTTCAGCGAACGCCGGGACTCGATCGATCAGGGCGTCAGTGCGGTGTCCGGCGCCCTCGAGGCGACCGAGGCGATCGAGGCTCTGGTCCGTCAGGCCGACGGTATCGTGACCTCCGCCCGATCGGCGACGGGTTCGGAGCTGAGCTCGCTCGAGACCCAGTTCAACGAGGTCTTGGCCCAGATCGATGATCTCACGGCCGACACCACCTTCCAGGGCCTGAACCTGATCAACGGTACGGGCGAATCCCTTGATGTTCAGTTCAGCAATCTGACCACCAGCGTGCTGAACATTGCTTCGGTTGACCTGACCACCGCGTCAACCGGTCTGAACATCTCCTCGGGGGCGAACTTCACTGTCAGTTCCACCCTCGACTCGACCCTGGACGCCCTGGCGCTGCAGATCGACAACGCGCTCACCTCTCTGTCTGCTGAAGCGCAGACCCTGGGTTCCAACGTCGGTATTCTGCAGACTCGTCTCGACTTTACGGACAAGCAGGTCAACGTCCTCCAGGGTGCGGCCGACAAGCTCACGCTTGCCGACACCACCGAGGAAGGCGCCAACCTGGTGGCCCTGCAGACCAGGCAGCAGCTCGGTATCTCGGCCCTGGCCTTCGCGGGTCAGGCCGAGCAGTCGGTGCTGTCCTTGTTCCGATAGGATCGAACCAAGGATCCGACCCTTCAAGGGGGGCGCTTCGGCGCCCCCATTTTTTTTGCGCCGGTTCGGCGCGCGGTGTGGCGCTGGTGGACTTCACGGCACCGGATTGCCACTATCCCCGCCGATGGATCGCCGATCATCGAGAGCCTGCATGGCGCGCGCCAGCCAGCCAATCGCTACCGCTCGGATCAGCCTTGGTGCCGCGGTTCGGCGCGCGCTCGCGGCCGCCGCGCTGGCGCTCTTGGCCGCCTGCGGCCCGCGAATCGAGACCGAGCAGTACGCTTTTGACGTGCCGCGGCTCGACGGCCTGGCGGAAACGCCGGCGAACCAGGTCGCCCTGATCGACCTGACTCAGACCTTTCTTTCCGATACGCGCCTGTCCTTCAAGGACCAGGAGATTCCAGCCCGCTACGAGACGGTCCGGGTCGTCGCCATCAACGGGACCGCGGTTCCGGAGACCTCGGGCTACGGCGAGATATCGCCGGGCCTCCACGTCTTCGACCTGACACTCAGCTCTACGGAGCACCGGGTCGTCGAGCCGGCGGAGTCGAGCCGGTCTGGCGAGCCGTCGTTGGAGACCCTGGAATTCACGACCAAGCGGCGGCTCACGCTCAACCTGAAGCCGGCCGTCCTGCTGCGCTTCGATGCCGAGGGCCGGCCCCTTGTCGAACCGATCGAGCGCAGCCTTTTCGGCCCGGAGGGGGCATGCGAGCGCCAAGGTCTGCGGGACCGACTGTGCTGGAAGTGCGAGCGGGATGACGGCAACGCCACCTGCGTGCGCACGCTGCACCACGCGTTCTACGAGCTCGCCAGCTAGAGCAGATCCGAGTTTGATTGAATCGCCATAGGCGATCCGTCAAACCCGGAGAATCTGCTCTAACTCAATGATGTAGATCGGATTCACATGTTTAGAGGGAAGCAGGACCTGCTTCCCTCTAAACATGATCCCATCTAGGCGCGCGTAGTTCGACGTCGCCCCCGCGCTCGTGATAGCTTGCGCGCCGTCGATCGCGGCCGAGCGGCCGCGAGCCCGGGTGCCGGCTCGCACCCAAGCCCGGCGTTGCATCCTTCGAGATCGGGAGTCGATCCTTGCTGGCAGGTGATCATGCATGACGAGGGCCAAACACCGCCCCGGCTGCGGGGCCGGAGGCTCCTGGTCGAGCGCGCGGCGGAGCAGCTCGACGCCGGCGGGCGCCCCGCTGCGCTTCGGCAGGAGCAACCCCAATCCCGGAGCCGGACCTTCAGGCTGCCGCATGCGGGCGGCGTCGGCGCGGCCCGACCCGGGGATCAGGACGGGCCCCGCGCGCCCGCATCTCCCGGTCCGTCCGCGAAGGCCGAGACGCCGCGCGCCGGAGGCCGCAGAACGCTGCCCTGGATGCGCAAGCGCCGTAAGGCGCAGAGCTGAAGCCGGCTTCCGGGCCGGACCGCCGCGACAGGCCGGTCCGCGCGGTCGGCATGCTACAGTGGGCGGCCGAATCGACTGCATGGAGGTGGACTACCGTGAGATCGATACTGGTTCCGGTCGAGGATTGCGCGAGCCTGCAGGCCCAGCTCGAGACGGCCCTGGTGATCGCGGCCCGCTTCGGCGGCCACATCGACGGTGCCGCGCCGCGCGCCGTGTTCAACACCTATGCCCTCGGCGAGGGGGTCAGCGCCGCGGCGACCACCCTGCTGGACAGCGTCGAACAGGAAGAGACCGCGCGCAGCGAGCGGGCCCGCGCCGAGTTCCGCGAGTTCATGCGCGCGCACAAGGTCGCCTGGGGCGACCCAATGAAGCCGTCCGACCAGCCGACCGCCGAGTTGCTGAACGAGATGGAACCGGGTGACGAGGTGATCGGGCAGCTGGCCCGGCTCTACGACGTCGCCGTACTGGCACGCCCGATCCCCAAGTCGGCTGTGCCCCGCCCGGCGTTGCTGGAGACTGTCCTGTTCGAGAGCGGCCGGCCGATCATCGTCGCGCCGCCCGAGGGTCCGGAGAAGATCGGCGAGGTCGTGGTGATCGCCTGGAACGGCAGCACCGAGAGCGCGCGCACCCTGACCTTCGCGCGGCCCTTCCTGGATCGGGCGCAGCGGGTCGTCGTGCTGACCGTCGAGGGCGGCAGCGTGCCGGGGCCGAGCGCCGCCGACGTCGAGGCGGCGCTGAGGCGTTCCGGCATCGCGGCCGAGGCAACCACCATACAGCCGGAGGGCCGCACGACGGGCGAGGCGATTCTCGCGGAGGCGACCCGGCAAAAGGCCGACCTGCTGGTCAAGGGGGCCTACACCCACAGCCGGCTGCGCCAGATGATCTTCGGCGGGGCGACCAGTCACATTCTGGCGGAGGCCGATATCCCGGTCTTGATGGCCCACTGACCGGCACGCCGCCGGCGTCCCGGCACGCGACAGAGAGGAACGACCTCATGACCAGCGACGCCCAGCTGCCCTTCGAGCCAGCGATCGGACTGCTGAAGCGCTTGCAGACGCGGGAGGTCGGCGCCCGCGAGCTCCTGGAGCTCTACTGGTCCCGCGTCGAATCCTTCAATCCGGCGATCAACGCGATCATCGCCGACGACATGGCGGCGGCGCGCGTCGCGGCCGACGCGGCCGACGCCAGGCGGGCGCGCGGCGACGCCCTCGGACCGCTCGACGGCCTGCCGATGACGGTCAAGGAGTCCTTCGACCTTGCGGGCCTTCCGACCACCTGGGGCGAACCGGCCTTCAAAGAGAACATCGCGACACGGGACTCCGACGTGGTCAAGCGGCTCAAGGCGGCAGGCGCCGTGATCTTCGGCAAGACCAACGTGCCCTTGATGCTCTCGGACTGGGAGACCTTCAACGAGATCCACGGCACCACCAACAACCCCTGGGACCTGGCGCGCGGTCCCGGGGGATCCTCCGGCGGCGCCGCGGCGGCGCTGGCGGCGGGCTTGACCGGCCTGGAGGTCGGCAGCGACATCGGCGCCTCGATCCGCAATCCGGCGCACTACTGCGGCCTGTTCGGCCACAAGGCCACCTACGGCATCATCTCGTCGCGCGGCCAAGCGCTGCCGGGGATCGTCTCGGAAACCGACATCGCGGTCTGCGGACCTTTGGCCCGCAGCGCCGCCGACCTCGCCTTGGCGCTCGACGTGCTCGCCGGGGCCGAAGGCCCCCGGGCCCGGGCCTGGCGCCTCGAGCTGCCGCCCCCGGGCAAGACCCGACTCGCCGAATTCAAGGTCGCCGTCATGCTGAGTGATCCCGTGGCCGAGGTCGATCAGCCGGTCCAGGACCTGATCGCCAAGCTAGCCGACTTCCTCGCCGCCGCCGGCGCCCGGGTCGACCACCGGGCGCGGCCCGACTTCGACAGCGACCGGGCGCACCGGGTCTACGTCGAACTGCTGCGGGCGGCCACCAGCCGCCGGCAGAGCGACGTCGAGTTCGAGGGCAACCGGGCAAGGGTCGAGGCGCTCGCGCCGGACGACCAGAGCTATGCCGCGCGCATGCTGCGCGGCTACACGATCAGCCACCGGGATTGGCTGAAAGTGAACGAGGAACGACACCACCTCATGCTGGCCTGGGAGGCCTTCTTCGAGGACTACGACCTGCTGCTCTGCCCGGCCGCAGCCTCGGCCGCCTTCCCCCACGACCAGACCGGCGAGCGCCACGAGCGGATGATCAGCATCAACGGCAAGGCGGTGCCGGTTACCGATCAGCTGTTCTGGGCCGGCTATTCCTGCGGCTACTACCTGCCGGCCAGCGTCGCCCCGATCGGCTTTACCGACGAGAGCTTGCCGGTCGGCGTGCAGATCGTCGGTCCGCGCTACGCCGACCGCAGCTGCATCGCCTTCGCGGAGCTGCTGGAGCGCGAGTACCAGGCCTTCGTCCCGCCGCCCGCCTTTGCGGAGCGCCAGAGCGGATCATGATCCGACGGCAAACCTGCCCCGGATCTTCAGGCGCCGTCGCCGGGTAGGAGGGCCGGCCGCACCGGCTTGCTCTGCCACTTCTCCCAGTACTCCGCCTGCTTGGAGAGAATGCTCGGACGGTTGTCCACAGCCCATTGGTAGGCCTGTTCAGTATTCTCGACCCAGCGGCACTCGTCGAACCACTCGGTGAATTGCTCGGTGTTCAACTCAGCCGCGGTCACCGGCTTCAGCGAGAACCGGGCCTTCCAAACGCCCATCCTGGGCGTGACCAGCGCGTAGTAATGCTTGCCCGGCTCGAGCGTGGCGCGCATGAAGTCGGCCGACTCGCCGACGACCATGAAGTGGTACTCGCCGGGCTCCATTTCCAACGCGAACTTGGTCTTGGCCGAAACGATGGCGATGAAGGCCGTCTTGCCGTCGGTGACATCGAAGACGGTGGACTGCACCGCGAACCCCAAGCCGGAAGGCCGCATGAAGGTGACCATGGCCTTGTCCGCCGAAGGCGCGTAGCTGGCTCTTTCGGGCGGTACGTCCTGCATGTAGGCGCTGCTGCCGGCGCAACCGCCGAGCAGCAGCAGCGCCACAAAGGCCAGGAGCGGTCGCGAGACCTTGAAACCGATGCTCATTGCCCTGTCCCTCCCCTGATCGTTCTTCCGCTGGTCCCATTCTAGCCGATTCTTGGCTCACGATCGTCACCAACAGCCGACATCCTGAGCGCCGGGGTCGGAGTCAGGCGTCGCGTTCCTCGCCGCGGGACTGTTCCATGGCGCGGTGGTAGGAGAGCATGACCTCGTGCTCGTGGGCGACGCCGACCAGGCGCCGCTCCTCGGGGTCCTCGACCACCGGCAGGTGTACTTCGCCCGAGGCGCCGAAGACCTCGACGGCCGTCGAGAGATCGTCGCCGGCCTGCAGCACGGCGGGGTGCTTCCGGGCCACGTTCTTCGCGGTCCACTCCGCGTCGTGGCAGGTGTCGAAGGCGGCCTCGTGCAGGTCGGAGAAGATGATCGTCCCGGTGAGCCGGCCCTCCTGGTCGATCACGAAGAGTTCGCCCCAGGGCGCGTCGAGCAGTCGCTGACGCACCTCGGCGATCGGCGTGTCCGGGTGGACCGTCCCGAAGGTGCGGTCCATCAGCGAAGCCACCGTGGTCTGGCGCAACAGGCCGATGTCCTGGCCGCCCTTGACCGAGACGCCGCGGCGGTGCAGCTGCCAGGTGAAGAAGGAAAAGCCATGGACCTGCTGGGTAATGACGCTGGCGATCACGGTGGCGATCATGACCGCGACGGTCAGCGCGTAGTCGTTGGTCAGCTCGAAGATCATCAGAATGGTCGAGATCGGGGCGCCGAGCACCGCGCCTGCCATGGCGCCCATGCCGATCATGGTGTAGGCGCCGTGGCCGGATGAGAGATCGGGGAAGCTCAGAGTCGCGATCACGCCGAAGGCCCCGCCGACCATCGCGCCGATGAAGATCGAGGGCGAGAATACGCCACCGCCGAAGCCGCCGCCGAGGCAGATGGCGGTCGCCGCCGTCTTGGCCACGATCAGGCCCAGCAGCAGGGTGAGGTCGTAGTTCTCGCGCAGCGCTTCGTCGGTCGCCTGATAGCCGACGCCCAGCACCTCCGGATAGAAGATCGCGATCGCCCCGAGCGCGAGACCGGCCAGGGCCGGCCGCGACCAGGCCGGCACCGGGAGCCCCTGGGCGACCCGCTCGGCGAACATGGTCGAGCGCATCAGCACGATGGCGGCGACCGCGCTGACGATGCCAAGCAGGGCGAAGGCGGGAAACTCCAGCACCGACGCGATAACGTTCTCCTCCGGCAGGATGAAGGCGGGAAAGTCGCCGTAGTAGGCGCGGCTGACCAGGGTGCCGGTGACGCCGCTGATCACGATCGGCGCGAAGGCCGAGAGGGCGTAGTGGCCGACCACCACCTCGAGGGCGAAGAAGACGCCGGCGATCGGTGCGTTGAACGAGGCGGCGACCGCGGCGGCGACGCCGCAGCCTAGCAGGGTGCGCGACAGGCGCCGACCCAGGTGCAGGCGGCGGGCCAGCCAGGAACCGAGACAGGCCCCAAGGTGCACCATCGGCCCCTCGCGGCCGGTCGAGGCCCCGACCCCGAGCGATGTGGCGCTGACCAGGGCGGCCTTGAATCCGGTTCGGAGACTCATGCGGCCGCCGAACAGGGCGTTCGATTCGATCACGTCGGCGACGCCCTGGGGCCGCCGATCCGGCATGATCCAACGCACCATCAGGCCGACCAGAAGGCCGCCGAGCGCCGGCGTCAGCAGCACCACCCACCAGTCGAGACCAGCCGCGATGGTGGTCAACTCCTGGCCCGGCTCACCGTAAAAGGCCCATTGAACGAGGCTAATCGCCTCGCGGAACAGGATCGCGGCCCCGCCGGCGGCACTCCCAATGACGACAGCCAGACCGGAAAGCACGAGCTGGTCGTTGCGGCCGAACCGCTTCGTGCGGTCGAGTAACCGCCGGAGTACTGTGCTGTCGCCCTTCATGCCGCGACTGAATACGCCCATGGACGCCGGTCTAGATACGCCGACCGGTCAAGCAGTGGAAGTCTTTCCTCTCGCCCGCCCCTTTATCCAGCGTTTCATTGGACACCGGCGCTGGTGAAGACTTCGCAAACCCGCCGCCGTGGATCAGCGAGGCCGCGGTGGATTGATCACCTTGCCGACGACCTCGGGCACCGACAGGCTTCGATGGCTCTCCCAGACCGCCGCCACCCGCTCACCGATCTCCGGCGGCATGGGCGCGACCCGGCGCCGATCGAGATCGACGTGCAGGCTGAGCCATTCCACCGTGGCGGCCAGAAAGCCCTCGTCGGCGTGGAACATGTGGTGCAGGAAGTGCAGGCGCTTCTCGTCGTAGCCCAGGAGCTGGGTGGTGAAGCGCAGCGAATCGCCCTCCATCACTTCGCGCTGGTAGGTAACATGGCCCTCGACCGCGAAGGTGGAGTGTCCGCTCCCCTCCCGATAGTCACGGTCGAGGCCGAGGAAATCGAAGAAGGCGTCGGTCGCGTGGTCGAAGGCCAGGATGTAGTAGGCCACGTTCATGTGGCCGTTGTAGTCGATCCACTCGGGCAACACCGTGCCACGGTGAAGTTCGAGCGGCGCGGCGATCGTCATGGCACCTCCGGATCGTCGGTCACGCGTGCCCGACCTCTGGACAGGGCGCCGACGCCCAGGTCGAGACGACCGTTGCGCGGCCGCGCTGCCGCATCCGTCCCAAGGGGCAGCATCACGCTCGCGTGAAGGTGGGCGGTTCGACACCGGAAGTCTAGCCATGCGGTCGATGCCGTGATACGAAATTTTTGTTTCAGGGGTTGGGGGATGTATCGCTTAGAATGATCCGCGGCACGCGCGCAGCGGCATTCGCCATCGGGGGCACCCCATACCGCAGACAGATTGGGGTGACAGCTGTGATTCCTTTCGCCCGGCAGATCGCTGCCGCTCTCCTCGCCTTGCTTCTCACCGTTGGCTGCGCGAGCGACCCTGAAGGCGTCGGACAGTCCCGCGGCACAGGCGAAGTCGCCGCCACCAGCCTGGCCGACGCCGTGCAGCTCGCCCAGGCCGACGACGACTTGGACGACGAAGACTTCGAGGACGAGGGCTTCGAAGACCTCTTCCCCGGCGAGGACCCCCTGGCGCTGGAGGAAGACTACGATCCCTTCGAAACGGTCAACCGCTTCGTCTTCGCCTTCAACGAGGCGCTGGACTTCTTCATCATTCGCCCGCTCGCCGAGCTCTACGGCTTCCTGCTGCCCGAGGTGGTCCGGGATTCGGTGCGCAACGTGGTGCGCAACCTCCTGGAGCCGGTCAACTTCCTCAACCATCTCTGGCAGGGTAAGGACGATGACGCGGCCGACATCGCCGCGCGCTTCCTGATCAACTCGACCATCGGCCTCGGCGGCCTGATCGACGTGGCCGGCTACTGGGGCATTCCCTACAGAACGGAGGATTTCGGCCAGACCCTCGGGTTCTACGGCGCCGAGCCGGGACCCTACATCGTGCTGCCCCTGCTCGGCCCCTCGTCACTGCGGGACACGATCGGCCGGGGCGTCGACGCGGTGATCGATCCCTGGGGCTACGTCGTGCCCTTCGCCGGGATCGACCCCCTGCACTTCTCCGCCGCGCGGCTCACCGCCTACGGGATCGACCTGCGGCAGCGCAATCTCGAGACGATAGATGAATTGCGGCGCGACTCCGTAGACTTCTATGCCCGCGTGCGGTCGCTCTATCTCCAGAGGCGCCGCGCCGAGATCGCGGACGAGGACAAGGAACAGGCGGCCCGGGAGGAGCTCCGGCGTGACCAAACGGCGACAAAGGTACACATCGATTTCGAAGAGCGCGGCCTGGACGAACGCTAGCCCGGTGCGCCTGGTTCCCGCCTTCGCCGTATTGGTCCTGGTCGGTCTTTGGACGGCGACCGCCGCCGCCAGCCGGGAAGACGCCGGCGCCTTTCTGAGCGACCTGAACACGGAGGCCGTCGCCCTGCTCAACAACGACGCGCTCAGCGGCGAGCAGAAGGTCGAGACCTTCGTAGTCATGATCGAGCGCAGCTTCGATGTGATCAAGATCGGCAAGTTCGTGCTGGGCCGCAACTGGAAGCGGGCCAGCCCGGAGCAGCGCGACGCCTTCATCGACGTCTTCACCAAGGTGAACATCCAGCGCTTCCTGCCGTTCTTCACCAGGTACGCCGATCATAGGTTCGAGGTCACCAAGGTCCGCCGGGACGACAGCAACCCACGGCTCTTCTTCGTCACCTCCGAGGTCGGGCGGGGCGACTCGCCGCCTGCCGTGATCGAGTGGCGGACCGTCCAGGACGACACGCGCTTCCGGATCCTCGACGTCAAGGCCGAGGGCGTCTCCATGGCGCTCACGCTGCGCAACGAGTACAGTTCGGTCGTCAAGTCCCAGGGCGTCGACGGGCTGATCGAGCAGCTGCGGTCCAAGGTGGTCGACAACAGCACGCTGCTGCCCGATTAGCAGGCCGCCGCGGACGGCTCTCGCACGGCATCGAGCGCCACCCTATTCGTGCTTCATGGTGGCGACGGGGATGTCCTCGAAGGCGGTGCCGCCCGGCGGGCTCCAGAGCACCTGCAGGGTCGCCGAGCCACGCTTCTCGAAGTACCAGATCTCGATCGCGTACCAGCCCGTTTGTCTCACTTCGATCGGAATCGGCGGTGACGTCCGGGCCGGGCCGGTCTTGGGATCGTCGAAGATGCGCGCGCCGCCGAGATGAACCCGGACCCCGTCGTTGTTGGTGACTTGAAAGCGGTAGGTCCCGGAGGCCTCGAGGCGCAGGTAGCCGGTGATGTGCGCGCCGACCAGGTCCGTGGAGCCGCTGGTCAGCACCGCCCCCTTGCCCATGTCATAGTTCAGCGTCTCGAGGGCCGGTCCCTGCTTGCCGTCCTTGTAGCGCATCCACCCCTCGAGATCGCGGACGGTATCGAAACTTGCCGCGTAATAGCGCACGGCCAAGCCGTCCTGGAGGCTCGCGCCAGCCGGCTGGGGCTCGGCCGGGAGCGGGGTCGGCGCCAGCTCCGGAGTGTCGGTGGCGCAGGCCGCCAGAAGGAGCGATGACCAGACCAGCGCGATCCTCAGCATCATTTCGATTGTCACTCCGCGGAAGGCTCCCAATGAGCGCGCAGGGTTAGCATGTTCGGCCGTCGAACGCGATTCAGGCCTGCGTGATTGACGCAGAAAAGGCCTCTGCGGTTGCCTTGGACGATCAATAGGGGAACAACAGCGGCACGATCACGAGAACGACGGCCATCACCAAGACGGCCATGAGCACGCCCACCTTCGCGAAGTCGGAAAAGCTGTAGCCGCCGGAAGCCGTGACCAGGGTGTTGGCCGAGCTCGAAACCGGCGTCATGAATCCGGCCGACGCCGCGATGGCGATCGTCATGGCGAAGGCGTAAGGCGAGACACCCAGGTCCTTCGCCAGCCCGATCGCGATGGGAGCCAGGAGCAAGGCCGTCGCCGTGCTGGAGATGAAGGTGGTGAGAAGCACGCTAAGGACGAACAAGGCCGCCAACAGGGCGGTTACGTTGAGGTCCCCAAAACCGACTGTCAGTGCCGCGACAATGACCTCGGTGCCGCCGGTTTTCTGCAGCGCGGTCGCCAGCGGCAGCATGCCGGCGACAAGGACCAGGCTGGACCAGCGAACGACGCCATAGGCCGCTTCCATGGTCAGGCAGCCTGCGGCGATGAGGGCCAGCGCCGCAATGAGCACGCAGACGGCGTTGGGGGCCAGGTCCAGCACCATGGCGGCGACCATGGCGGCGACAATTCCGATCGCCCAAGAGAACTTCTCCCGCTCCGGAGAGAAATCGGCCATCTCGAGCGGAAGCGTCAGAACGATCATGTCGTTCTTATGCTCTCGCAACAGCGCGATATCCTTCCAGGCGCCGCTGACCAGCAGTCGGTCGCCTGCCTTCAGCGAAGTATCGGACAGGCCGGCCTTGATCGCCTCGCTGCGCCGTCGAATAGCGAGCACGCTGACGTGATAGCGCGTGCGGAAGTCGATCTCGCCGAGGGTTTTCTGCACGAGGTCGGAGTCCGGTAGCAGCAGGACCTCCGCCATGCCGAGCTCTTCGTACATCGTCTTTCGTGGCGCCGCCTCCAGATCGAGCGCCTCCAGGTCCATGACTTCAATGAAGCGGGCTGCCGCCTCTTCGCTCCCGATCGCGTAGAAGACGTCCCCCGCCGAAAAGACGGTTCCAGCGAGGGCCGGCCGCACGAGGGTGCGCCGGCCGCGCCGACGCTCAACACCGATCGAGGCGATGCCGAATCTGCTGCGCAGCTGAAGAAAGGCGATCGACTTGCCGACCAGCTCCGAGTTGGCGGGAACGCGCAGGCGGTGGAACTGGTTCTCGAGGCCATAGCGCTCGACGAGCTGGTCCAGGGTCAGCGGCTTTTCGCGCACGGCCCCGTCCCCCTCGCGTGCCGTCAAGAATCGGCGGCCGACCAGCAGCATGAACCCGATGGCTGTGACGAGGACAGCGGCGCCGACCGGCGTGAAGTCGAAGAAGTTGAAGGTATCCAACCCTTGGTTTCGCAGCTCGGCGTTGATCACCAGGTTCGCCGGAGCGCCGATGAGCGTGAGCATGCCACCGATCAGGCCCGCAAAGGCCAAGGGCATGAGCAGGCGCCTCGGCGCGAAGTCGGTCTTGTTGGCGATGCTGAGAACGATCGGCAGGAACAGGGCAGCGGCGCCCGTCGAGCCGATGAAAGCGGCCGCCGCGGCGACCACGAGCATCAAGAACACGAGCAAGCGCGTCTCGCTGCCGCGCCCCATACGCATCAGCCAGGCGCCGACGACGGGCGCCACTCCCGTGGTGACCAGAGCTTCGCCGACGACGAAGAGCCCGGCCATCATGATGATCACCGGGTCGCCAAAGCCGGCAAGGCCCTCCCGCAGCGTCAGCACCTCGCCCAGGACCAAGGACAACACCACGAGGAGCGCAACGACGTCGCTGCGCATTCGGCCGCTGGCGAAGAGGAGCACGGCGACCACGAGGACGCAGAACACGAAGACCGTTTCGCTTGCCACCCCTACGTTCCCCTCCGCCGTGGCGATCCGGCCACGCTCTGCACCGGGCCAAGAACCTTGACGCCGGTCGTAAGAGTAATCCGAACGAATGAGACTGGGGCGATAGTTTTGCAACCCCCGGCTATGGACCAGCGAGAATCGGTGCGATCTGCGGCAGCCGTGCTGCTCAACCGCGATTGCGACCGGAGACGACGATCGCCGGCATCGGGATCTGCAATGTGCCGTCCACCTTGAACCGAGCCAGGCCGGCCGTGATCTCCTCTTCGATCGTCTGGAGAACGGGCTCGTCCTGTCGGTCGAGGACCATCGTCGTCCTTACGGCCAACTTCCTGAAGAAATCCATGAAGGTCGCGGCGGGCGCGGGCAGGACGGCGGTCCGGGCGCCAGGTGCCGAGCGCCGTTGAACCCGCGCTGCGCTAGACTGTCGGCTTGATGTTGGCGTTGAGCCGGAAAAGGTTGCTCGGGTCGTAGGTATTCTTCAACTGCAGCAGCCGGGGGTAAGCCGGCCCGAAGTTCGCGACCGTCCGGCTCTCCGACTCTTCGCGCAGGTTGTTGTAGTAACCCTTGGTGAGAGGCTCGAAGGCCGACCACCAGTCGCCGAGCGTAGCGATCCTGGCCTCGTCCTCCGCGGCATCGCTCCAGCTCGCCGTGATCCCGATCATGGTCTCGGCGCGCCGATGCGGCCAAGCCGTCGCATCCTCGGCGACCCGGGACACGGCGCCGCCGCAGGTGTTGAAGTACAGGTCGTAACCGGGCAGCGGACGGAAGCTCTCGACCAGCGCGTCGACGAGGTCCTGTGTAAAGGTCGCCACCATGCCGGTCCTGACGTCGTAGCGATTTCCGTGCGCGGAGGCTGCGTCGATCGCTGTCTGGGTGGCGATGTAGTCGACCATGCCGACACTGTCCTCGGCCGGCTTTCCGAACTGGCGGAGCGGCGCCAGTTCCTTCTCGCCGGCCCCTGGATCGCCGACGTAGAGAACGTCCATGCCGACGATACCCTTCTCGTCATCCCCACCGGGACCCATGAAGGGCGCCGCGTAGAGCTCGTCCGACAGCCCGGCCGAATACTCGGCCCAGAACTCCAGCACGTCGCGTGCCTGAGAGATCGGCCAGATGACGCCGCCGGCGAGCAACGACGGACCAACGGGATGCAGCATGAACTCGAAAGCGGTGACTGCGCCGAAGTTACCGCCTCCGCCGCGGATACCCCAGAAAAGGTCGGGGTTCTCCTCCGCGCTCACCCGGCGTACCTTTCCATCCGCCGTCACAATGTCGGCGGCAAGCAGATTGTCGATGGTCATGCCGAACTTGCGGTTCAGCCGGCCGAATCCGCCGTTCAACGTCAGGCCGCCGACGCCGATGTGGGACACCACGCCGGTCGTCGTGGCCAGCCCCTGCGCTTGGCTCGCCACGTCCAGGTCATGGACCAGGGCGCCGCCGCCCACGCGCGCGCGGCGCCTCTGAGGGTCGACTTCGACGCCGCTGATCGCCGACAGGTCTATGATCAGACCGCCTTCACAGGTTGATCTGCCGAAGTAGCTGTGGCCCCCGCCCCGAACCGCCGACAGCAAGCTGCGCTCGCGCGCGAAATCGACGGCCTTGCTGACGTCTTCGGTGTCCGCGCAACGGGCGATCAGCGCCGGGGTGCGGTCGTGCCTGCCGTTCCAGACTTTTCGTGCGTCCTCGTAGCCCGGCGCCCCCTTGACCAGCAGTTCACCCTTTAAGGCCTCGGCGAATTCCTCGACCGCCGCCTTCTCGAGCACGGTCTCCTCGCCGGAAAGGCTAGCCGCTGGAACGTCGGCGGTAGGACGGGTCCCGGCCGAGATCGCGCTGAAGGGAAAGCCTACCAGGCCGGTCGCAACGGCGGACCCGCAGAAAGATCGTCTTCTCATGGAGCTCCTTCCAGCGCCTTCACTATGATCGACAGACGACTCTAGGGTTCTCCCGCTTCAACAAGGTGCTGGTAATAGTAGGCGACGGCGTCGATTTCCTCGGCAGACAAGCCGGCGGCGACCGGCTGCATGATCTCGGCCTGCGCCGATTGCCGTGATTGATCGGCATAGGCCTTGAACTGCTGTTGAACATAGATGCTGTTCTGGCCTGCCAGGCGGGGCCCCAGGTCGGCATCGCCTTCGCCCGAAGCGCCGTGGCAGCCCATGCAGGCGGGAACCTCTTTTTCGAGCACGCCCTCCTGCGCGATGGACTGCCCCCTCCGAAACCGGAGGTCCTCTTTCGCCAGCTTTGCGAGCGCGTCGGGGGTCTTCAAAGGCGGGGCCGGATAGGCGGCGAAGGTGCGCGCCATGAAGTCGATGGTTTCCTCATCCAGCATGGCTGCGATCACCTGCATTTCTTCGTGCGGCCGGCTCCCGGTCTTGTAGTCGATCAGCGACTGCTTGAGATATTCCTGCTCCATGCCCCGCAAGGCCGGCGTGCCGAAGTGGACGTCGGGGCCGAAATCGATGTCGCCGCCCGCATGCTCGCCGTGGCACGCCAGACACTTGGCCACTCTCGCCTGCGGGTCTTGCTGAGACGAGAAATCCTGAGGGTCGATCTCTATGTCTCCCACCTTGACGGTCTCGGCCTGCCCGTTCGGCGGGAAGAGGAACAAGGCGACGAGACACGTCGTCCAAATGAGAACCCCGAGACCCCCTCGTTCGAGCTTCATGATCTTTCCCTTCCGCGTCCGGGATCATCCTCCAGACCCCGCGCCTACCGGCCTTAGGATGCAATGACCGGAATGCCCTCTGCAAGGCAGGGCGGCTCTTGGCCGACGCCGCGCCGCGCAGCCTCCATTAGCGGCTGGGAGAGTGTCCTCGTCGACGGCGCGGCCCGATAATGCCGCCCCGCAGCCCGTCAGGAAGCGACGGTCAGGCCGAGGCCGCCGGTGCGCTCGATGAAGAGGCTGACCTCGGCAACGCCCCGGCCGGCCTTGAGATTGGTGAAGAGAAAGGGCCGCTCGCCACGCATCTTGCGCGCGTCGCGCTCCATCACCTCAAGGCTGGCGCCGACCAGGGGCGCCAGATCGATCTTGTTGATCACCAGGAGATCCGAGCGGGTGATGCCCGGGCCGCCCTTGCGCGGGATCTTGTCGCCAGCCGAGACGTCGATCACGTAGATCGTCAGGTCGGCCAGCTCCGGGCTGAAGGTGGCCGCGAGGTTGTCACCACCGCTCTCGATCAGGACCAGATCGAGGCCCGGGAAGCGCTCGGTCAGGTCGCTGACCGCGGCCAGGTTGATCGAGGCGTCCTCGCGGATCGCCGTATGGGGACAGCCGCCGGTCTCGACGCCGAGGATCCGCTCTGGCGGCAGGGCGCCCGAGCGGGTCAGGAAGGCGGCGTCTTCGCGGGTGTAGATGTCGTTGGTGATGGCGGCAACGGAGTAGCGGTCTCTGAGCGCCTTGCAGAGCGCGTCGGTCAGCGCCGTCTTGCCGGACCCGACGGGCCCGCCGATGCCGACCCGGAGCGGGCCGTGACCCTTGGTCATCATGATCTGAACAACCTCGTGTACTGGGTTTCGTGTTTCATCGACGCGTAGTCGACCATGAAGCTCGCCGTGCCAACCTCCTCGAGCGTGGCCGCGCTGAGCTCGCCAGCCCCTGCCACCACCAGAGGCTCCAGCGCCGCGATGAGGCGCTGGCCGTCGCTCTGGCCGAGCGGGACCAGGCGCACCGCAGCGGACACGAGGTTGGCGGCGAAGGCGCCGAGATAGGCGGTCAAGGCGGGCACGGCGGCGACTCCGTGGCCAGCCGCCGCCACGCCGACCGCGACCGGATAGGCATAGGGCCCCGGCCAGCTCTCGGCGAGCCAGTCCAGGGCCGCGCAGGGCCAGGCCCGGCGTGTGGTCTGCAGGAAGGCGGCGCCCTGGGCACCGGTTTCCAGAGCCAGCTCGGCGCTGGGCGCGAAGGCCGCCGCCAGCTCGGCAACGGCGATCAGCGCCGCGCGGTCCTTCCGGCCGGCCGCCCGGTGGGCGGAGGCCAGGAAGACGCCGTCGTTGCGCGCGCCGCCCAGGCGCAGGACGTCCTCGATCCAAAGCAGCGCCGTCTCGGCGTCGCGCACCTGGCCGGACTCGACCGCGAACTCGAGCCCGTGGCTGTAGCTGAAGGCGCCGACCGGGTAGGCCGGCGACAGCCAGGCGACCAGCCTGTAGAATGCCGCAGGGTCGAGGTCGTCAGTGGCCATGGGTCCTGCCGGGGCCATAGGCCCCGCCCTCGGGATTGAAGGGCGCCACGAGCGCCCTCACCTCGGCGCCCTGCTTCATCAGCATGTCGGCGATCACGTGATCGTCCCGCACCAGCAGGCGATCGCCATGGATCTCGGTCGGCAGATGCCGGTTGCCGAGGTGCCAGGCGAGCCGCAAGAGATGCCGCGGGCTGGCGCCGCGCACCTCGAGCAGGGCCTCCGGTTTGGCCCTGACCGCGATCAGCGCGCCCGCCTCGGAGACCAGGGCGTCGCCGTCGTTGAGCAGCTGGGCGTCTGCCAGGTCCAGCAGGACCCGCGTGCCACCGTCGCAGGTGAGGACGATCCGGCGCCGGAATCGCTCTTCGTAGTCCAGCGTCGCACTGTCGAGCGGCGCGCCGCTCCACTGACCGGCCGGCCTGACCGCGCGCGCCACGTGATTGACGGGATTGGACATGGCCTCGCCTCAGAACAGGAAGTAGCGCTGGGCGAGCGGCAGCACCTCGGCCGGCTCGCAGGTCAGGAGTTCGCCATCCGCCCGCACCTCGTAGGTCTCGGGATCGACCTCGATCGCCGGGGTCGCGTCGTTCAGAAGCATGTCCTGCTTGCCGATGCCGCCGCGGGTGTTCTCGACCGTCATCACGGGCTTCGCCAGGCCAAGCCGCTCGGGCACCGCGGCCTCGATCGCCGCCTTGGACAGGAAGGTCACGCTGCTGCTCTGCAGCGCCCGACCGAAGGTGCCGAACATCGGCCGATAGTGCATCGGCTGGGGCGTCGGGATCGAGGCGTTGGGGTCGCCCATGGGCGCGGCCACTATGGTCCCCATCTTGAGCACGAGGTCGGGCTTGACGCCGAAGAACGCGGTCGACCAGAGCACGAGATCGGCCAGCTTGCCGGGCTCGACCGAGCCGATCTGCCCAGCCATGCCGTGAGCGATGGCGGGATTGATCGTGTACTTCGCGACGTAGCGGCGGACCCGCAGGTTGTCGTTGTCGCCACTCTCGCCGGCCAGGGCCCCGCGCTGGCGCTTCATCTTGTCGGCGGTCTGCCAGGTGCGGATGATCACCTCGCCGACCCGCCCCATGGCCTGGCTGTCCGAGGCGATAATCGAGAAGGCGCCCAGGTCGTGCAGGATGTCCTCGGCGGCGATGGTCTCCTTGCGGATCCGGCTCTCGGCGAAGGCGATGTCCTCGGGAATGCTCGGGTCCAGGTGATGGCACACCATGAGCATGTCGAGATGCTCTTCCAGGGTGTTCACCGTGTAGGGCCGGGTCGGGTTGGTCGAGCTAGGGATGACGTTGGCCTCGCCGCAGACCTTGATGATGTCCGGCGCGTGGCCGCCGCCCGCGCCCTCGGTGTGGAAGGCGTGGATCGTGCGGCCCTTGAGCGCGGCGATGGTGTTCTCGACGAAGCCGGACTCGTTCAGCGTGTCGGTATGAATCATCACCTGGACGTCCATGTCGTCGGCGACCGAGAGGCAGCAGTCGATCGCCGCCGGCGTCGTGCCCCAGTCCTCGTGCAGCTTCAGCGCGGCGGCCCCGGCCTCGATCTGCTCGACCAGCCCGGTGGGCTGGCTTGCGTTGCCCTTGCCGGAGAGGGCCAGGTTGACCGGCAGGCCCTCGGCCGCCTGGAGCATGCGCCCGATGTGCCAGGCGCCCGGCGTGCAGGTGGTCGCGTTGGTGCCGGTCGCCGGACCGGTGCCGCCGCCGAGCATGGTGGTCACGCCCGACATCAGCGCCTCGTCGACCTGCTGGGGGCAGATGAAGTGGATGTGGGCGTCGAAGGCGCCGGCGGTCAGAATCTTGCCCTCGCCGGCGATCGCCTCGGTCGCGGGGCCGACAACGATGTCGACGCCGGGCTGGGTATCGGGGTTGCCGGCCTTGCCGACCGCCAAGATCCGGCCGTCCTTGATCCCGACGTCGGCCTTGACGATGCCGCTATGGTCGACGATCAGCGCGTTGGTGATCACGGTATCGGCGGCGCCCTCCGCGCGCGACGCCTGGCTCTGACCCATGCCGTCGCGGATCACCTTGCCGCCGCCGAACTTGACCTCCTCGCCGTAGGTCGTGAGATCGCGCTCCACCTCGATGAAGAGCTCGGTGTCGGCCAGCCGCACCCGGTCGCCCACGGTCGGGCCGTACATCGCCGCATAGGCGTGGCGGGAGAGTCTCGCCGCCATCAGTCCAGGCCTCCCATGACCTTGCCGTTGAAGCCGAAGACCCGGCGCTGGCCGGCGTAGGCGACCAGGGTGACCTCGCGCGACTGGCCGGGCTCGAAGCGCACCGCGGTTCCGGCCGGAATGTCGAGCCGCATGCCGCGGGCCTTGTCCCGGTCGAAGGTCAGGGCCTCGTTGGTCTCGAAGAAATGGTAGTGGGAGCCGACCTGGATCGGCCGGTCGCCGCTGTTGGCGACCTGAAGGGTCACGCTCGGCCGGCCGGCGTTGATCTCGATCTCGCCATCGGCCACCAGAACTTCGCCCGGGATCATCGCTCTCTCCTCATCTCCCGGGCCCTCACCGGATCGGCTCGTGCACGGTGACCAGCTTGGTCCCGTCGGGAAAGGTCGCCTCGACCTGGACATCGTGGATCATCTCGGCCACGCCCTCCATGACCTGTTCACGGGTCAGGACCTTGCCGCCCGCGGCCATGAGGTCGGCCACCGATCGGCCGTCGCGGGCGCCTTCGACCACGAAGTCCGAGATCAAGGCGATCGCCTCCGGGTGGTTCAGCTTCACGCCGCGCTCGAGCCGCCGGCGCGCCACCATCGCCGCCATACTGATCAGCAGCTTGTCCTTTTCTCTCGGGGTCAAGTTCACGCTTTCCTCCCTCCCCTCTCGTTCAACAGGACCAGACCCGCGGCATGTCCGAGGTGCCCCTGAGGGCGGCCAGCGCGGCCGTAACCGCGCGCCTCAGCGCCGCCCCGCTGTCGGCCAGGACGCGGGTCACCACAACGGGGCCGAGGGCGCTCGAGGCCGCGCGCAGAGCCCCCTCCTCCGGCAAGTCTCGAAGCCGCGCGAGTCGGCCGGGCGCGTCCGGCCCGACATAGAGCAGAGTCGCCAGGGCTTTCGCCCCGTCGGCGACCGCCGGCCGCGCCAGACTTCCGGCGATCGGACCCTCGAGGCGAAAGGTGTCGGCGAAGAGCAGCCGGCCGGCGGAGCTGATCCGCCAGCTCTCGGTGATGGCGCCCTGGTTCACCTCCTCGCCCATGGCGTGGCGCCCGAAGACGAGACCCTCGCAGGCGATCAACTCGGCCGAGCCGTCGATCTCCACTTCGGTCGCGCGCCGCAGCTTCGCGCCGTCGAACAGGATCGTCTCCTGGGGCAGCCAGAGAGCTCGGGCCCGCGGGCCCACGGTCAGGGCCGTGTCGATCGCCGCCCAGTCCTGACGCGAGCGGTAGATCCGCTCGGCTGCCTGGGACGTCACCAACGCCTCGCTGTCCGCTTCCCAGGCGACCCGCTGGCGCAGCAGGTCGCCGTCGGTCAGGCCGCCCGCCGTGTTGATCAGAACCGCCTCCCGCGGGCGGCCCGGCTCCGGGGCGGGCAGCCGAAGCTTGGCGCAGCCGGCCTGATAGAGGTCGGCGACGGCCGTGCCCCGCGCGCCGCCGGCGAAGGCGACGGCGGCCTCGCCGCGCGCCCGTTCGAGACGGGGCGGCTTTGGAAACGGAATGACCCGGGCGCCGCTGTCCCGATCCGGCAATCCAGGCACCGCGCTGCTTCCCCTACTTTCCGGTCCGGCGCCTCAGCCACTCCAGGCAGGCCAGGATGAGCGTCGCCGAGGCTCCGAAGACGACAAGATGATAGGGGTCGGTGAGCAGATGCGACAGCCCGGACTGGTCCAGGCCGGCGACGTGCCCGCCGGGATGGGCGAACGCCCGCGGCGCCGCAAAGAGCAGGGCGCCGGTCAGTGCTGCGAGAAACGGCCGAATCGGCATGGCTTTTCTCCTTCTCCTTCAGTCTTCTTGGTTCATGGCTAGACCGTCAGCAGACCCTTGATCCGCGACTCGTCGGCCGCGGCCATGTCTCCCGACAGCACGATCGAGCCCCGGTCCATGACCGAGAAGCCGTCGGCCAGGTCGCGGGCGAAATCGAAGTACTGCTCGACCAGCAGGATCGCCAGCTCCCCCTTGGCGCGCAGATGGGCGATGACCGCCGCGATGTCCTTGATAATCGAGGGCTGAATGCCTTCCGTGGGCTCGTCGAGAATCAGCAGGCGGGGGCGGGTGACCAGGGCCCTGGCGATCGCCAGCTGCTGCTGCTGCCCGCCGGAGAGATCGCCGCCGCGGCGCGCCAGCATGGACTTCAGGACCGGAAAGAGCTCGAAGATCTCGTCCGGGATGGTCCGGCGCTCGCGGGGCAAGGGAGCGAAGCCGGTCTCGAGGTTCTCCCGGACGCTCAGCAGGGGAAAGATCTCGCGCCCCTGGGGCACGAAGGCGAGCCCGCGCCGCGCCCGCTCGGGCGGGCCGAGGCGGGAGATCTCCTCGCCTTCCCACTCGACCGCGCCCGCGGCGATGGGCAGGTGGCCGACGATGGCACGCAGCAGGCTGGTCTTGCCGACCCCGTTGCGGCCCAGGAGGCAGGTGACCCGGCCCGGCGGCACCTCGAGCGACACCCGGCGGAGCGCCTGGGCGGCGCCGTAGTAGAGGTCGAGGTCCCTGACCGCCAGCAATTCTCAGCGCCCCAGGTATACTTCGACGACCCGCGGGTCGGCGCTGACCGTCTCGAGCGGCCCCTCGGCCAGGACCGAACCCTCGTGGAGCACGGTGACCCTGACGCCGAGGTCGCGGACAAAGGCCATGTCGTGCTCGACCACGACCACCGAGTGGTCGACGGCGATATCCTTCAGCAGCGCCGCGGTCTCGGCGGTCTCGGCGTCGGTCATGCCGGCGGCCGGCTCGTCGACCAGCAGCAGCTTGGGGTTCTGCGCCAGCAGCATGCCGATCTCGAGCCACTGCTTCTGGCCGTGGGACAGGGTCGCGGCCAGGCTGTCGCGCTGCGCGGTCAGCTTGATCCGCTCGAGGATCGCCTCGCATCGTGCGCCGATCGCCGCGTCCCGGCGCCAGAACAGGCTGGCGCCGACCCGCCGGTCGCCGGCCAGGGCCAGCTCGATGTTGTCGGCCACCGTGTGGCCGTCGAACACCGTCGGCTTCTGGAACTTACGGCCGATGCCGAGCTCGGCGATCGCCGCCTCGTCGAGCCCGGTCAGGTCGACGGCCCCGTCGAACAGCACCGCGCCCTCGTCGGGCCGGGTCTTGCCGGTGATTACGTCCATCATGGTGGTCTTGCCGGCGCCGTTGGGGCCGATGATCGCCCGCATCTCGCCCGGCTCGATCACCAGCGAGAGCCCGTTCAGCGCCTTGAAGCCGTCGAAGCTGGCGGTGACGCCGTCGAGGTAGAGGATCGAATCGCTGACCGCGAGCGTCATGGCCCCTACTCCGCCGCCTCGGGTTCCGGCGCGAGCCTCCCGGCGGCGCGCCGGCGTTCGGCGAGGCGCCTGCTGATCTGGCTGAACAGGCCGACCACGCCCTTGGGCAGGAAAAGGGTGACGCCGATGAAGATCGCGCCGAGCGCGAAGAGCCAGACTTCCGGCAGCGCCCCGGTGAACCAGGTCTTGGCGAAGTTGACCAGCAGGGCGCCGATCACCGGCCCGACCAGGGTGCCGCGGCCGCCGACCGCGACCCAGACGACGACCTCGATCGAGTTGGCCGGCGCGAACTCGCTGGGATTGATGATCCCGACCTGGGGCACGTAGAGCGCCCCGGCGACACCGGCCAGGCAGGCCGAGAGCGTGAAGGCGAAGAGCTTGTAGGATTCGACCCGGTAGCCCAGGAAGCGCACCCGGCTTTCGGCGTCGCGGACCGCGACCAGGACTTTGCCAAAGCGCGAGGTCGTCAAGAGGCGGCAGAGGACGTAGCCCAGGGCGAGCGCCAGCGCCGAGGCGACGAAGAGCGCGGCGCGCGTGCCGTCCGCCTGCAGGTCGAAGCCGAGGATGTCCTTGAAGTCTGTCAGCCCGTTGTTGCCGCCGAAACCCATGTCGTTGCGGAAGAAGGCGAGCATGAGCGCGAAGGTCATCGCCTGGGTGATGATCGAGAGGTAGACGCCGGTGACCCGGCTCCGGAACGCGAACCAGCCGAACGCGAAGGCCAGCGCGCCGGGTACCAGCACGACCATGAGCAGGGCGAAAAGGAAGGAGTCGAAGCCGTACCAGTACCAGGGTAGCTCAGGCCAGTTGAGGAAGACCATGAAGTCGGGCAGCTCGGGATGGCTGTAGACCCCGCGGGTGCCGATCTGGCGCATGAGGTACATGCCCATGGCGTAGCCGCCGAGCGCGAAGAACGCGCCGTGGCCGAGCGAGAGGATGCCGCAGTAGCCCCAGATCAGGTCGACCGAGAGGGCGAGCAGCGCGTAGCAGAGATACTTGCCGAGCAGGGTGACGGTGAAGGCCGAGAGGTGCAGCGGGTGGTCGGCCGGCAGGGCCAGGTTGCCGAGCGGCACCAGGACCGCGGTGGCGAGCAGCAGTCCGAGAAAGATCGACGAGCGGCGGTCCCTGAGCGCGCCGAGGCGGTCGCCGGGCGCGGTCACGTCTCCACCGCCCGGCCCTTGAGCGCGAAGAGTCCGCGCGGCCGCTTCTGGATGAACAGGATGATGAAGACCAGCACCAGGATCTTGCCCAGCACGGCGCCGGCGTAGGGCTCGAGGAACTTGTTGGCGACGCCCAGGCTGAGCGCGCCGAGGAGCGTGCCCCAGAGATTGCCGACGCCGCCGAACACCACGACCATGAAGCTGTCGATGATGTAGCCCTGGCCGAGGTTGGGGCTGACGTTGTCGATTTGGCTGATCGCCACGCCGGCCAGCCCCGCGATGCCGGAGCCGAGGCCGAAGGTGAGCGCGTCGATGCGCCCGGTGCGGATTCCCATGGCGCCGGCCATCTCGCGGTTCTGGGTGACCGCGCGCATGTGCAGCCCGAAGGCGGTGCGGCGCAGCAGCACCAGCAGGAGCGCGAAGACCACCAGCGCGAAGACGATGATCGCCAGGCGGTTGTAGGTCAGCGCAAGGGGACCCAGCTCCACGGCGCCGGTCATCCACTCGGGCGTGCCGACCTCGCGGTTGGTCGGCCCGAAGATCGAGCGCACGGCCTGCTGCAGCACCAGCGACAGGCCCCAGGTGGCCAGCAGGGTTTCCAGCGGGCGGCCATAGAGGTAGCGGATGATGCCCCGCTCGATCCCGACGCCGATGGCGCCGGCGGTGAGGAAGGCGAGCGGCATGGCGATGAACAGCGAGGCGCCGAACAGCTCGGGCGCGGCCGTGCGGATCGTCTCCTGCACGACGAAGGTCACGTAGGCGCCAATCATGACCATCTCGCCGTGGGCCATGTTGATCACCCCCATGACCCCGAAGGTGATCGCCAGCCCGATCGCCGCCAGCAGCAGCACCGAGCCGAGGCTGAGGCCGTAGATCAGGTTCTGCACGGCGCCCCAGAGCTCGCGCTCGCGCTCGATCAGCGCGGCCGCCGCCGCGGCCGCCTCGGCGACCGGCCCCTTGGCGCCGCCAACGGCGGCCAGGAGCGAGAGCGCCGCGCGGTCGCCGCGCCGCTGCACCGTCTCGACGGCGGCCAGCTTCTCCGGCTCGGCGAAATCGCCGTTCAGCACGATGGCGGCGCGCGCCTCGGCCAGGCGTTGCTTCAGCTTGGGCAGAGATTCGCGGGCGATCGCCTCGTTCAGCGAGTCCAGCGCCCCGGGGTCCGCGCTCTTGAACACCGCGTCGGCGGCGGAGAGGCGCACCGCGGGGTCCGGACTAAGCAGCGTAAGCGCGCCGAGCGCGGCGCGGATCGCCCGACGCACCTTGTTGTTGACCTTGACCTTCTTGAGCGCGCCGGCGGCCGCCTCGCCCAGGGGATCGCCGGTCACCGCGTCTTCCAGGGCGTAGCTGCCGGCCGCCTCGCGACCGATCACCAGGCGCTTGTCCGCCTTGCGGCGGAACAGGAGACCATCGCCCAGTGCCTCGAGTACCGGCGCGGCGCGCGGCGCGCCGCTCGCCGCCAGGGCCTCCACCGCCTTGGCCTTCTTGTTGTAGCTCTTGGCGTCGAGCGCGCCGATCAGCTTCGCGTCGTCGGCCGCGGCGGGCGCGACGCAGCAGAACAGCAGCGCGAGCGAGAGCAGCAGGGGTCGCAGCATGGCATCTCCAAGCGGGGCTGGAGTAAGCGGTTGAAGCCCCGGCGGCCGGAGAACCAACCGCCGGGGCCTCTCAGGGGCCTAGCCAGCTACCCCGATTCGCCACCGCACTTGCCTGTCGCGACATTGAAGTTGCCGCAGGACATGGGCTTGCGCCAATCGGAGATCAGGTCCTTCGACCCGGGCAGGTAGTCCGACCACGCGTCGCCGACCGCAGTTCCGGTCGTCTCCCAGACCACGTCGAACTGGCCGTCCTTCTGGATCTCACCGATCAGTACCGGCTTGGTGATGTGATGGTTCGGCATCATGGTGGCGTAGCCGCCGGTCAGGTTCGGCACCGCGACGCCGATGATCGCCTCGCCGACCGCGTCGGGATCGGTCGTACCGGCCTTCTCGACCGCCTTCACCCACATGTTGAAGCCGAGATAGTGGGCCTCCATGGGGTCGTTGGTGACGCGCTTGTCGTCCTTGATGAAGGCCTTCCACTTGGCGACAAAGTCCTCGTTGATCGGCGCGTCGACGCTCTGGAAATAGTTCCAGGCGGCCAAGTGCCCGACCAGCGGCAGAGTGTCGATGCCGGCCAGCTCCTCCTCGCCGACCGAGAAGGCGACAACCGGGATGTCCTCGGCCTTGATGCCCTGGTTGGCCAGCTCCTTGTAGAACGGCACGTTGGCGTCGCCGTTGATGGTCGAGACCACGGCGGTCTTCTTGCCCGCCGAGCCGAAGTCCTTGATCTCCGAAACGATGGTCTGCCAGTCGGCGTGGCCGAAGGGCGTGTAGTTGATCAGGATGTCTTCCTCGGCCACCCCCTTGGCCTTGAGGTAGGCCTCGAGGATCTTGTTGGTCGTGCGCGGGTAGACGTAGTCGGTGCCGGCCAGGACCCAGCGCTCGACCTCTTCCTCCTCCATCAGGTAGTCGACCGCGGGGATCGCCTGCTGATTGGGCGCGGCGCCGGTGTAGAAGACGTTCTTGGAGCTCTCCTCGCCCTCGTACTGCACCGGATAGAACAAGAGGCCGTTCAGCTCCTCGAAGACCGGCAGGACCGACTTGCGCGACACGCTGGTCCAGCAGCCGAATACGGCGGCGACCTTCTCCTGAGAGATCAGCTCGCGCGCCTTCTCGGCGAAGAGCGGCCAGTTCGACGCCGGATCGACGACCACCGGCTCCAGCTTCTTGCCGAGCAGACCGCCCTTGGCGTTCTGCTCCTCGATCAGCATCAGCATCACGTCTTTCAGCGTGGTCTCGGAGATCGCCATGGTCCCGGAGAGGGAATGCAAGATCCCGACTTTGATCGTCTCCTCGGCTTTAGCGGGAAGCGAGAAGGCGGAGAACGCCAATGCGGCGCCGAGCGCGAGCGATCGCGCACCGCGGGCAGAAGTTCCAAGAAGCTGCATCTAAGGCCTCCAAAGCGCGTAATTGTCGTTGCCATGTTGCATCGCAAAACGCATGCCAAGCGCGCTCCCGGCCGGCTCGGAACCGGCAAGCCGCTGTCACGCGGGGAAAATTCCCTGAGAGCCGTGGTTTTCACGGTGCGCGGCGCGCAACCGCACCTGCTCAATAATTGTGCGGCGCACACTGTCCTGACGTGCAATTAGGCATCGAAACCCGGCCGAGGGCTCGCACCGGCGGCACGGGGCCGCTGCCGCACGCGTTACGGCGCCGGTGCACGGCGCGCCTTGGAAGACGCCGAAAGCGGAGGCAAGATAGCCGCCGCTGGGCCAGAGGCCGGGTCGCCGGGACCGGCCGGATACGGGAGGAACAAATGAAGTCTCAATACCGCGTGGTCGTAATCGGCGGCGGCGTCGTCGGCGCCTCCGTGCTCTATCATCTGGCCAAGTTCGGCTGGCAGGACGTCGCACTGATCGAGCGCTCGGTGCTGACGGCCGGCTCGTCCTGGCATGCGGCCGGCGGCGTCCACGCGCTCAACGCCGATCCCAACATGGCGGCCCTGCAGGCCTACACGATCGATCTCCTGGCCGAGATCGAGAAGGAGTCGGGTCAGGATATCGGCCTCCACATGACCGGCGGCATCACGGTCGCCTCGGCGCCGGCGCGCTGGGAGTGGCTGCAGTCGGCCTACCGGATCTTCCAGACCATCGGCATCGAGGACTGCCACCTGATGACGCCCGATGAGATCAAGGAACGCTGCCCGATCATGAACACCGAGGGCGTGATCGGCGGCCTCTGGGCGGACCGCGAGGGCTACGTCGACACCACCGGCACGGTCCAGGCCTACGCCCGCGCGGCCAAGATGCGCGGCGCCGAGGTGATCGAGCACAACAAGGTCGAGGAACTGAACCAGCGGCCTGACGGCACCTGGGACGTGGTCACCGAGAAGGGCACGGTCCACGCCGAGCACGTGGTCAACGCCGGCGGACTCTGGGCCAAGCAGGTCGGCCGCATGGCCGGGCTGGAGCTGCCGGTATCGCCGCTGGCGCACCACTACTTCGTCACCGAGCAGATCCCGGAGGTCGCCGCGCTCGATTTCGAGGTGCCGATGACGGTGGACCTGGAAGGCTTCACCTACATGCGCCAGGACCAGAACGGCGTCTTGATCGGCATCTACGAGATCAACCACCAGCACTGGCAGATCGACGGCGCCCCCTGGGACTACGGCATCGAGCTGCTGCAGGAGGATATCGACCGCATCGAGAACGAGCTGACCATGGCCTTCGAGCGCTATCCGGTGCTCGAGCAGGTCGGCGTGCGCAACTGGGTCAACGGCGCCTTCACCTTCTCGCCCGACGGCAACCCCCTGGTCGGCCCGGTGCGCGGCGTCAGGAACTACTGGCTGGCCTGCGGCGTCATGGCGGGCTTCCTGCAAGGCGGCGGCGTCGGCAAGACCCTGGCCGAATGGATGATCCACGGCGAGACCGAGGCCGACGCTTGGCCCATGGACATCGCCCGCTACGGCGACTTCGCCTCGAACCGCGAGTACATCAAGCAGACCACCGGCCAGTTCTATTCGCGCCGCTTCGTCATGACCTATCCGAACGAGCAGCTGCCGGCCGGCAGGCCGCTGAGGAAAACGCCGGCCTTCGAGGGAATGGACCGCAGCGGCGCCCTGTGGGGCGTCAGCTGGGGACTCGAGGTGCCGCTGGTCTTCGCGCCCGAGGGCTTCTGCGAGACGCCGACGCTAAAGCGGTCCAACGCCTTCCCGCTGGTCGCCGAGGAATGCGCGGCGGTGCGCGAGGGGGTCGGCATGGTCGATATCTCCGGCTTCTCGCGCTACGAGGTGACCGGCCCCAACGCGGAGGCCTGGCTCGAGCGGCTCATGGCGACACGCCTGCCCAAGGCCGGGCGGGCACGCCTGGCGGTGATGCTGGCGCCGAGCGGCCGGCTCAAGGGCGACCTGACCCTGTTCAACTGGGGCGACGGTACCTGGTGGATCATGGGCAGCTATTACCTGCGCGAGTGGCACATGCGCTGGTTCCACGACCACCTCGAGGACGGCGTCCAGGTGCGCGACATCTCCGACGGCGTGGTCGGCTTCGGCCTGACCGGGCCCAAGGCGCGCGACGTCCTGCAGCCGCTGACCCATCAGGACATCGGCCCCGAGGCCATGCCCTTCCTGGCCTGCCGCCAGATCGACATCGGCCTGATCCGGGCCCGGGTCGGTCGGCTCTCGGTCTGCGGCGAGCTTGGCTACGAGATCAACTGCTCGCCGGTGGAGCACATCACCCTGCGCAACATCCTGCTGGAGGCCGGCAAGGACCACGGCCTGCGCGAGTTCGGCTTCTACGCCATGAACTCCCTGCGCCTGGAGAAGAGCTTCGGCATCTGGAACGCCGAGTTCATGCAGGCCTACACCCCCGGCATGACCCGCATGGACCGCTGGATCGACTTCGCCAAGTCGGACTTCGTCGGCAAGGCGGCGGCCCAGAAGGAGAAGGAGCAGAACACCGCGCCGCAGAAGCTGGTCACGCTCGAAGTCGACGCCAAGGACGCCGACGCCTCGGGCTACGAGCCGGTCTGGCGCGGCGGCAAGCGGGTCGGCTACATCACCTCTGGCGGCTACGGCCACCACCTGGGCAAGAGCCTCGCCATGGCGCTGGTCGACGTGGAGCACTCCGAGGCCGACTCGGGGCTGACGGCGCACATCGTCGGCGTCGAGCGCGGCGTCCAGATCATCCCAGACAGCCCCTACGACCCGAAGGGCGAAAGGATGCGCCTGTAAGCGCGGATCCGGCTGGGCGGGCGGCTACCGCGTCAGCGGCTTGTACTTGATGCGGTGCGGCCGGTCGGCCTCGGCGCCGAGGCGGCGCTTCTTGTCGGCCTCGTAGTCGTCGTAGTTGCCCTCGAACCAGACCACCTGGCTGTCGCCCTCGAAGGCCAGGATGTGGGTTGCCAGGCGGTCGAGGAACCAGCGGTCGTGGCTGGTGATCAGGACACAGCCGCCGAAATTGAGCAGGGCGTCCTCCAGTGACCGCAAGGTGTCGACGTCGAGGTCGTTGGTCGGCTCGTCGAGCAGCAGCACGTTGGCGCCGGACTTGAGCATCTTGGCCAGGTGCACCCGGTTGCGCTCGCCGCCCGAGAGCTGGCCGACCTTCTTCTGCTGGTCCGGGCCGCGGAAGTTGAAGGCCGCGACGTAGGCGCGCGACTGCACAGTCTTCTTGCCCAGCTCGATGGTGTCGTTGCCACCGGAGATGTCCTCCCACACGGTCTTGTCGGCGGCCAGTTCATCGCGCGACTGGTCGACGTAGCCAAGGACCACGGAGTCGCCGATCTTGAGCGCGCCGTCGTCGGGCTGCTCCTGATCCACGATCATGCGGAACAGCGTGGTCTTGCCGGCGCCGTTCGGCCCGATGATGCCGACGATGGCGCCGCGCGGCACTTTGAAGTTCAGGTCCTCGACCAGCAGGCGGTCGCCGAAGGCCTTCTTCAGGTGGTCGGCCTCGATGACCAGGTCGCCCAGGCGCGGTCCCGCCGGGATGACGATGCGCCCGGCCTCGGGGGCGCGGTCCTTGTCCTCGGCCAACAGGTTCTCGTAGGCCGTGATGCGCGCCTTGGACTTGGCCTGGCGCGCCCGGGGCGACTGGCGGATCCACTCCAGCTCGCGGGACAGCACCCGCTGGCGGGCGGATTCCTGCTTCTCCTCCTGGGCCAGGCGCTTGCCCTTCTGCTCCAGCCAGGAGGAGTAGTTGCCCTCGAAGGGGATGCCCTGGCCGCGGTCCAGCTCGAGGATCCAGCCGGCCACGTTATCGAGGAAGTAGCGGTCGTGGGTCACCGCCACGACGGTGCCGGCGTAGTCCTCCAGGTGCCGCTCCAGCCAGGCCACCGACTCCGCGTCGAGGTGGTTCGTCGGCTCGTCGAGCAGCAGCAGGTCGGGCTTCTGCAGCAACAGGCGGCAGAGCGCGACGCGGCGGCGCTCGCCGCCCGAGAGCTTGGTCACATCGGCGTCGCCCGGCGGGCAGCGCAGGGCGTCCATGGCGATCTCGACGTGGCGGTCCAGGTCCCAGGCGTCGGCCGCGTCGATCTTCTCCTGCAGTTCGGCCTGCTCGGCGATCAGCGCGTCCATCTCGTCAGGATCGACCTCGGCGAACTTGGCGCTGACCTCCTCGAAGCGGTCGAGCAGGGCCTTGGTCTCGGCCAGGCCCTCCATGACGTTGCCGGCGACATCCTTGTCGGGGTTGAGCTCCGGTTCCTGGGGCAGGTAGCCGACCGTGGCCCCCTCCGCCGACCAGGCCTCGCCGGTGAACTCGGTCTCCAGGCCGGCCATGATCTTGAGCAGCGTCGACTTGCCGGCGCCGTTCAGGCCGAGCACGCCGATCTTGGCCCCGGGAAAGAAGGACAGCCAGATGTCCTTGAGGACCTGGCGGCCGCCCGGGTAGGTCTTGCCCAGACCCTTCATGACATAGATGTACTGGTAGGAGGCCATGCCTCGCTCCTTCGATGTCGCGCTCGCCGGAAAGTGCAGCAGCGTCTAGTGGGTCGCGCGGCGCGGGTCAAGTAAGAGCGACCGCGCCCAGCAGATCAAAGGTTCCGCGCAAGAAGCGGATAGGCGCTGCGGTCGCGCCAACCTATCGTGCGTCCAGAACTTCGGGGACCGGCATGAACACCAAGGAATGGCTGCTGTTGATCACCCTGGCCCTGATCTGGGGCGGGTCGTTCTTTTTCGCCGAGGTGGCGCTGCGCGACCTGGGGCCGCTGACCGTGGTGCTGGGGCGGGTCGGCCTCGCCGCGCTCGCCCTGATCGGCTTCGTCTATGCCACGGGCAAGCGCATGCCGGGATCGTGGAGGATCTGGGCGGCCTTCCTAGCCATGGGCGCTCTGAACAACGTCATCCCCTTCTCGCTGATTGTCTGGGGCCAGGTTCACATCACCGGCGGCCTGGCCTCGATCCTCAACGCCACCACGCCGCTCTTCACCGTGCTGCTTGCGCATTTCCTGACCCGGGACGAGCGGATCACGGCCGGCAAGCTGACCGGGGTCGGCCTGGGCGTGGTCGGGGTCGCGGTCTTGATCGGGCCCGAGGCCCTGGCTGGGCTCGGCGCCGGCGGCTGGGCCCAGCTCGCCATCCTCGGCGCCGCCGTCTCCTATTCCTTCGCCGCGATCTTCGGCCGGCGCTTCCGCTCCCTGCCGCCGGCGGTCACCGCCGCCGGACAGGTCACCGCCTCGACGCTCTTCATGCTGCCGCTGGCGCTGACCATCGAGCGGCCCTGGGAGGCCACGCCCGATGCCTGGACCTGGAGCGCCGTACTGGCCATCGCCCTGCTCTCGACGGCGCTGGCCTACATCATCTACTTCCGGATCCTCTCGACCGCCAGGGCGACCAACCTGATGCTGGTGACCCTGCTGGTGCCGGTCAGCGCCATCCTGCTCGGCACGCTGATCCTCGGCGAGGCCTTCGGCTGGCAGAGCGCCCTGGGCATGGGCCTGATCGGCCTGGGACTGGTCGCGGTCGACGGCCGGCTGCCGGCGCGGCTCTGGCGGCTTACCAGCCGGCCTCAGCCTGGGCCTGGATGATCCGCTTGGCCGTCCGGGCGAAGGCCAGCGCCTCGCCGAGGGTGGTGACGCCCCGGTCGGCGAGGCGCGGCAGCAGGCGGGTAAAGACCTCGGCCGTGACCAGCGCGTCGCCCAGCGCCGTGTGGCGGCCCTGGATCTCGACACCGAGCATCTCGGCAAGCCCCTCGAGCGAGGCCTTCGGGATATTCGAATAGAGCGCTTCGGCCAGCATGAGGGTGCAGATCGAGAAGGGCTCGGGCCATTCCAGGCCGCTGCGCGCGCACTCCTGCTGCAGGACGGCGAGGTCGAAGTCGATGTGGTGGCCGACCACGACCGTGCCGGCCAGGAGCCCGCCGAAATCCCGGTAAACCTCCGGGAACAGCGGCGCTTCGGCCACCATCTCGTCGGTGATGCCGTGGATCGCCGTCGACTTCGGCGGAATGGCAGTCCCCGGATTGACCAGGCGGTCGAACGAGGCCGCGCGATAGATGCGCGCCCCGGCGAGACGCACGGCCCCGATCGAGATCACCCGGTCGTTCTCCACGTCCAGGCCGGTGGTCTCCGTGTCCAGGACGAGGAAGGGCATCGAGGCCAGCGGCGTGTCCTTGTCGAACGCGGCGAGCGGCGGCGGCGCGTCGTGCAGCGCCAGATCGGCGTCCAGTTCCGCCCGGAACTCGACTTCCTCGTGGGGGATGGTGATCACCGCCCCGCCGTGGTCCGCCAGCACGGCGACCTTGGCGGTCAGCTGGTGATCCTCGAGCGTACCGATCATGGCATCGACCGGACGCCCCGCCCCCTCGGCCCGCTTGATGGCCTGGCGCAGGCTGGTGCGGCTGAGCACCGCATAGGCCGAGGTGCCGACCGCCACACGGTCGGCACCGAGCAGGGTCTTGGCGGCGTGGTTGACCAGGCTGACCTGTCCGGCCTCGGTGATCACCAGCATGGCCTCGGGCACCGAGGCGAGCACCGCCTGGATGCGCTGGTCGGGCAGCGCCTGCTCCGCCGCCTGGCGGCCTGCCCAGGCCTGGAGCGCGGCGTGCAGATCCGCGACCTCGGGATCGGTCTCCTCGCTCGGCACGGGTAACCGCGCCGAAGGATCGTGGGCCAGCGCCAGAACCGACCCGCGCAGACGCTCCAGGGCGTTGAAATGCCGGCCCAGCGAGAGGCCGGCATAGGCCAGGAGGCCGATCACCAGGAGCACGGCGAGCGCAGCCGAGAGCAGGCGCCATTGATCCGCCATGAGGTCGCCGGCCAGCACCAGGCCGGACAGCACCAGTATGGCGACGGCCTCGACGACCAGAACCAGAGCCAGCCGCGACTTCGAGGTCACTCTCAAGCGCATGACGTCCACGGTATTCGTCCGTCCACCCGAGCCTCCAGACCCCAAGGTAGAGCGATCCCTCCCCGATTCGTTGATTTGACGCAAAGCCACCCAGGAAGCCCTCGGTTGGCTGTACAGGCGCATCGGAGCGGGACCGCCGCCTTAGGGGTAATGAACTCTAAAGCATTTCTCGCTTATTTCTTAATGCCGAATAACAAAGGCCCAACACTTTGGCAGCCTTGGGTCGAACAGGCCCGGCCAGGTTCCCGCCGTGTCCGGACCTCCCGCGCTGCCGTCAAGGGCCCTGGAGAGTCGAGCGGAGTCTTGTCCATGTCCTACCTGGATCAGATCGAAGACGTCCGGCAGGGCTATCTGCAGCGCTTCGATACGGCCAACGCCGAGAAGCGGGACGAGTACGACAAGTCCAGTCCCGAGTTCCTGATTCAGGTCCCCGGCAAGTCCAAGCTCCTGGGCGGCCTGTACCGCTTCGACATCGCCGGCCTGCTAGACGGCAACGTCAAGATCAGCGACACCCACGGGAATGCGGCCGACCTCAGCTTCACCATGGAGGGGCTGAGCGGGACGCCGATCATCTTCCGGGCCTTCGCCTGGAACTGCGCCATCTTCAGGACCCCGGGCCTGATGATGCCGCAGTTCGAGATCGAGTCCTGGTTCGAGCGCTGGATCGGCGCCGAAGAGGTGACGGCCCAGACACCGAAGTCGATCCAGGACATGAGCGCCTGGTTCGACCGCCGCGACGACACCGGCGCCGAGCACCGCGGGTTCATTCACGGTGTCAGCCGCACGTCGGACGACCAGATCGTCGTCGACTTCGGGACGGCCTCGCTCTCCGCCTTCGACGAGCTGCTGCTGATCCTGGAGAGCGCCGGCGCCCCCGAGATGGAGATCGACGCCGGTATCGACGTGCCCCTCTTCGACGAGGTCGTCGCCATCCTGCAGCGGGACAGCCTCGGCGGAGCGGTCGCCGAGAGCCAGGAGCCGCCGGCGCCCGAGCCCGCCCCCAGCCCCGAACCGGCGCCGAGTGCCGAACCGGCGGCGGACCGACCCAGGATCGAGGGCGCCGAGGCCTTCTTCACCTGGTTCGCCGAGAACGGCGTGCGTCTGGCGGCGCTGGCCGATCGCCAACCCGGCGAGAGCGCCGAGACCGACGAGACGGAGGAGACGGAGCCGAGCGGCGGCGGCCTGCCTGAGGTCGCACGCGAGATCTCTGCCGAGCTTGCCAAGGTCGACGACGGCCTTGACTGCGAGGTCCGGCCCGGCGAGCAGAGGCGCTTCGCCCTGGTGTTCAGCCCGAAGCGGCAGGCGGCCCTGGTGCCCGTCGCGCTCGGGCTGGCGGAGCAGGCGCCGGACCTGACCGACTGGGAGTTCCACGCCTTCCGCGCTCCCCGGCCGCTCAACGAGCCGCTCGAGGTCTGGATCCCGGCCGAAGGATCGATCGGCGACAGGATGGAGAGCCTCCGGGTCGATCCCCAGGCGATCCAGCTGTCGCTCCAGCCCAAGGTCTGCCGGCTGGACTTCGCGCTCTATCTTGGCGACTTGGCGTTGGGTGCCGAGTCCCGGATCGGCCACGTGGCGCCCCAGCTGCTCGAGGCGGCGCTCGGCGAGCGCGGGTTCATCGAAGGCGTCGCGGGGGTCACGGTCGGCATCTATCCCGACGACGCCGTCGAGGCCTTTACCCTGGACCAGGCCTCGAGCCAGTTCGCCAAGCATTCCGCGAGCCTGCGCATGGCATTCCGCAAGCTCATCGAGGGAACCGCGGAGACCGCCGTGGCCACCTGCCTCGAACGGCTCGACGACGACCTCGAGGCGCTGGAGAGGACCCTTACCGAGTTCGGACCCTACGAGCCGATAAAGCTCTCGCTGTCGTTCTGGGGCAGCAGCCGCGACCAGAAGTCCAGCATGGAGAACGCCTTCCCCGATTTCGAGGTCTGGGCCGCGCCGGCGGTCTCCCTGGTCGGCCAGGGCTTCGAGTTCGAAGCCGAGGGTGTCTGCCCGGTGAGCGGGGGCGACTTGAGCAAGTGGCTGGCTGAGCGCGCTCTGGCGCTGTTCGACGAGGGTCTGGTCCTGATGCGGCTGGCCGAGCAGGAGATCGCGCCGCTCGGCATGGAGCAGCTGATCGACTCGCGCGCCACGTCGCTGATGAGCGAGGGTCAGTGGGCCGACGCCGCCACCATGCTGCGGCCTCTGCTGGCGCGCATCGGCGAGGCCGAAGAGGGACGCATCCACGCCAAGGCGGGCCTCTGCTACCTGCGGGCCGGTCACGCGCAGCCGGCGATACCGCTGCTCCAGGCGGCGCTGGAGATGATCACGGACACGGACCTGATGGGCCAGGTGCACAACTACCTGGGCATCGCCCTGCAGGAGGTCGGCGACATCGAAGACGCCTACCTGCAGTTCCAGAAGTCCGTCGCGCTCGACCCGACGATCGGCGCCCGCCACTACAACCTGGGTCAGTACTACGCCCTGCTCGGCGATCCGGAGCAGGCGAGCAAGCACCTGCGCGAGGCGATCGAGCGCGATCCCGGCATGCTGACCCTGCTGCTCGAGGACGAAGACCTCGAGCCGTTCCGCAAGACTTCCTGGTTCCGAAAGCTGAAGAAGATAAAGGTCGCCAAAGCGCGAAACCGCGGCGGCAAGAGCCGCGACAAGGAACGCTCGGGGCGCGGCCTCGGGCGGATCTTCGGCCGCCTGAAGAAGAGCGCCTGAGGTTCACGGCGGAGGGCCGGAAGCCTTGCGCCCGCAGGGCATCCCTGTTCCCCTTCTTCCATGCGCAAGCCGAAATCGATGCGCGGCCTGGAGGAATTGGGCCGCGCGCGCCTGAGCCGAAACTTCTTCCTGCGTGATTTTCTCTATTCCGAGATCGCCAACTTCTACGGTGTTCCCAACATACCCGAAGACCCGGACGCGGCGGTCGCCGCCGGCCGGCGACTCTGCGAGGAGCTGCTGGAACCCCTGCAAGCGACCTTCGGCCGTCTCGCCATCCGCTCCGGCTACCGTTCAGCCCGGGTCACCGCCTTCGGCAACGACCGCGGCCACGGTGCCCGGGTCGCGCTCAATGCCGGCTACCACATCTGGGACCTGCCGGACCGCAAGGGGCGGGCCGGCGCCGCCGCCTGCATCGTGATCCCCTGGTTCGCCGACCGCTACGCGGCGGGCGCGGACTGGCGCGCGCTGGCCTGGTGGATCCACGACCACCTGCCCTATGCGCACATGCAGTTCTTTCCCAAGCTCGCCGCCTTCAACCTGCTGTGGCGCGAAGAGCCATCGCGGCGTATCGACAGCTTTATCGAGCCGAAGGGCTGCCTGACCCGCCGCGGCATGGCCAACAACGAGGGCAGCCACGCCGCGTGGTACGAGGGTTTCCCCGAGCTGGCGAAGGTCTAGAGAAAGTAGGTCGGACCGACCGGTCCTCTGGCGCTAAGCCGCGCTGTTGATCTCGCCGCCGGCGCCAATCGAGACCCAGGCGCCGGTCTCCAGGGAGCGCAGCTCTTCCGGCTGGATTTCCAGGATCGGTACCTGGCGGCCGTAGAGATGCTGGACCACCAGCGCGGCGGCGACCGGCGCAGTGTCGGCCTCGCCCAGGACCAGGGCGGCCGGGCCGTGGCCGTTCTTGAAGGCCTCGGCTAGGGAGCCGGCCGAGCCCGAAGAGCCGCGCAGCGCGGGCATGGCCAAGACCTTGTCCGCGACGGACTCGCCCGCCTGGGGGTGACGCTTGTCGATGATCAGCCCGGTCGCCGGGTCGAGCCCGCCCCAGAAGCTGAGCGCCTCGCTGAGCACGAGCACGGGGCCCTGCGCCGCGCCGTCGAACAATACCTTCGCCTTGAGCTTCATCGCTTACCTGCGTCCAGCCCGCGCCAGGTCTCGTCCCGGCGCACAACGCGGCCCTCGACGGCCGAGGCGACACATTCGGGCAAAGATCCGAATACTACCTTAACGCCGAGATTCCCCGGCGCGTAGTAGGCCCACTTGGCGGAGGGGGTCATCACCAGCTCGCCGCAGCCCTCGATCAGGGGCAGGAAGTAGGTGCAGGTGTCGACCACCAGGGTGGCGCCGGCGGCCTCGAGGCTTGCCTGCCAGCCCCGCGCGGCGACCTGCTCCAGGACGTGGCGGCTGGTCGCGACGTAGAGCCGGATTTCCGGATGGACCCGGCGGCCGGCCAGCAGGCCGACCAGACGCTCGAACTCGGTGAGCGAGAAGTGCGGCGTGCCGAGGCAGACCGCACTCGGCCGCCCCTCGGCGGCGGTCGACAGCGCGTCGCGCGCCGCCAGCAGCATCTCGCCGGTGACCGCGATGCGCGTTTCCGGCTCACCACCCCGGCAGGCGGCCTCGAGATCCGGCGCCTCGGGCGTGACGCCAAGGACGTGAAACAGCTTGACCGCGCCGGAAGCGGCCGCGGCCGCGCCCAGTGCCTTGAGCTGATCCTCGCTCGCGTCCGGCGGCAACCCCTGAATGATCGGCACCTTGCGGCCCGTCATGCGCCCGACCAGGTAGCCGAGCACGTGATAAAGCACGTCGGACTCGAGCAGCGAGTCGGGCAGAGCGGGCAGCGTGAACAAGACCTGCCCCTGGCGGTTCTCCACGAGGTGCAGGCCGGCGAGAGGCACGCGGCCGGTGACCGCGGCGCAGATGTCGAGGAAATCGCCGTACTTCTCCGCCCGGGCGCCGAGCACCGAGTTGGTGAAGGCGACCGAGTTGGACTCCGATTCCACGACCTGATCGCCCGGGCCCGGCCGGCCGTCGAGCTGATAGGGCGCGCAGGTCCAGGTCAGCCGGCAGCCCAGCTGCTCGTAACAGGCCATCAGGCGCCTGGCGTCAGCGACCGCTTCCGGGTCGCGCGCCTCGGGCCGTAGCTCCGGGTGCAGCAGGTCGATCGAGCCGACGTTCAGCGTCGTCGGCACCGCGACCCGGGCGCCCGCCGAGACCAGGAACTCCGCGAAGTCGAGGTTGACCGACCCGGAATAGAAGCAGCTGGCGACGTGGGCGGAACGGATGTCGATCAGCCGCGCCGCACCGACCACCTGCCCGGCCCGCACCACCATATCGAGGGCGAAGCGCCTCGCCGGCCCCTGGTCGCCAGCCAGCATCGCGCGGTCTTCGGCGGTCAGCTCCATCGGCTCAGTCCGGCTCGGTGACCACCACGATGTTGCCGACATGGGCCTTGGAAATGAAGGCTTCCTGGGCCGCGCGCAGCTCCGCCAGGGGGAAGGACTTGGCCAGCAACGGCTGGATCTGCCCCGACTGGATATAGCCCACCAGATTGGGGAAGACCGCGCGGTCGTTGACCGTCGAGCCGTAGAGCGTCAGATCCTGAAGGTAGAGCGTGCGCAGGTCGAGCTCCGCGATCGGGCCACCGATCGCCCCGGCCGTGACATAGCGGCCGCCCGGCTTCAGCGCGTGGATCAGGGCCTTGAAGCCCTCGCCGCCGACCACGTCGGCCGCCAGGTCGAGCGGACGGCCGTCCAGCGCCTCGGCGATGGCCGCACCCAGGTCTTCCCGCTCGCGCGGAATGAAGCCGGCGGCGCCCAGCTGGCGGACCTGGGCTTCCTTGGCCGCCCCGGCGACGGCGATGATATGGGCCTTGCGGATCCTGCAGAGCTGGATCAGCGCCGATCCGACCCCGCCGGAGGCCCCGGTGACCAGCACGGTCTCGCCCTCGCGCATCCCGGCGCGCACCAGCATGTTCTCCGCGGTCGAGTAGGAGCAGGGAAAGGTCGCCAGCTCGGCGTCGCTCAGACCGCTCGAGACCGGGAAGGCGTTGATCGCCGGCGCCACGGTGTAGTCGGCATAGCCGCCCCAGCACTCGCTGCCGAAAAAGCGCGCCTTGGCGATGGATTCCGGATCGGCGGGATCGCGCAGCCAGCCGTCGACCATGATCCGCTCGCCGATCCGGGAGTCGGGGACGCCGGGCCCGACGTCGGCGATCCTGCCGACCGCGTCGGCCCCCTGGACGTGGGGGAAGGTGATCCCGCCGGCGGACCAGGTCGCCGACTCGGCGGTGATCTCGGCGAAGCCCTCGCGCCCCCCCTCGGCCGTCGTGCCCTCGGTCACCAGCTTGCTGTACCAGCCGGTGCGGGTGTTGATGTCGGTGTTGTTGAGGCCGCAGGCGCCGACCCGGATCAAGACTTCGCCGGGTCCGGGCTTGGGCGTCTTCACGTCGGTCCTATACGCCAGCTTGTCGAGCCCGCCGTAGCCGGTCAGCACCACGGCCCGCATGGTGGCGGGAATCTTTTCAGCCATCAGAGCATCCCCCTCGCCCGCGCCGGCCCTAGGGCCTGTTGACACTCACGGCGCGCTCCTGGCGGGAGCGGATTTGCGCCGGGGCCAGGAGCGGGAGGCGCCGTGGGGTTGGGCCCCACGAGGCCTTCCGCGACGCCGCCCCGGCGCAAATGCGCCCCGTCCCGAAGGGATCCGGCGAAATCGGCCTCCTGCCGCGTTGCTTGTCGTCGAATATGCTCGGCATGTCCTTCCTCCTCGCGCCTAACAGCAGGCCGATTTCACTCGGACCAGGAGCGCGCCGTGAGTGTCAACAGGCCCTAGAGCGGATCATGTTTAGATGGAACCACTTCGTGGTTTCCAACTAAACATGTGAATCCGCTCTACATCCAATGTTTAGAGCAGATTCACCGGGTTTGATGCATCGCCTCCTGCGATTCAGTCAAACCCGGATCTGCTCTAGGGCGGCCGACCCTTACTTTCCGGTCATGCCACAGATCTCTTGAAATTGGAATCGTTCCCGGGTTCAGATCAAAATCTTCGATACCTGGATCGCCGGTGCGGCCGTGAACATCGATCACATCAGAACATTCCTCGAGGTCGCGGCCACGGGAAACTTCAACCGCGCCGCCGAGAGCCTCAACGTCACCCAGTCGACGGTCAGCGCCCGCATCCGGGTGCTCGAAGAGCAGCTCGACCGGCGGCTGTTCGCGCGCAACCGCTACGGCGTGACCCTGACACCGGCCGGGCAGCACTTCCGCCACCACGCCGAGATCTCGGTGCGCGCCTGGCTGCGCGCCAAGCAGGAGGTCGCCCTGCCCGACGACGTGACCGGCGTGCTGGGCATCGGCGCCTCGGTCACGGTCTACGACCGCCTTTTCCCCGACTGGCTGTCCAAGGTGCGCGCGAAGGCGCCGACCGTGGCGCTGCGCATAGAGATCGACTTCTCCCAGGGCCTCAACCGGCGCCTGGCCGACGGCGCGATCGACGTCGCCGTGATGTATCAGCCGCGCACCGCGCCGGGCATCCGCATCGAGAAGCTGTTCGAGGACGACCTGGTCCTGATCGCTTCCGAGGATCGGGAAACGGCGCCCGAAGGCCGCAGCGACTACGTCCACGTCGACTGGGGCTTCGACTTCAACAGTGCCTACAGCGAAGCGTTCCCGGACACCGACGGGCCGGCGGTTTCTGTCGGCATGGAGGACATCGCCCTCAACCACATCCTCCGGCACGGCGGGGCGGCCTATCTCTCGCTGCGCAGCACCGAGCCCTTCCTGGAGCAGCGCCGCCTCTTCAAAGTGCGCGGCGCGCCGGCCTTCAAGCGGCCGACCTATGTCGCCTATACCGAGGACTCCACCGACGGCGCGCTTCTGGATCTGGCCATGGCGGAGCTGCGCGCGATCGTCGCCGCCGGGCCGCAGGCGACCTAGCGGCTGGCGCGGACTAGCGTCCGGCCGCTTCCGGCGTAGACAAGCTCTCCGGCAGGCCCTCTGACCAGCGCCGGAGCGCGTCGAGGAACTCGAGCGCGGTCCGACCGAAGGGCGTGATCCGGTACTCCACGGCCACGGGCGAGGTGTCGAGCACCTGCCGTTCGACCAGGCCCTGCCCTTCAAGCTGGCGCAGGCGTTCCGTGATCATCTTCTTGCTGGCCCCGCCGACCATGCGCGCGAGGTCGTTGAAGCGCACCGGCTCGTCCTTCAGGTGCCAGAGGATCGAGCCGGTCCACTTGCCGCCGAGAATGCGCATGCCGCGCTCTATGGCGCAGGGTTCGGCGCAGGCCTCGTGGACGGTCTTTCGCCCCTTGGGATCGCTCTCGATCCGAGCTTCCATGACAAATCTCCAGGTTACCAAAAGTAAACTAGTTGATTTCCTTTCCCAGGTCCATCACCTCCTGGCCAGCGGCCGACCATCGCGGCCACTTCCGCAACCGAACAGACACGAGAGGGCGCCCGACATGAGAAAGGTCCACATCTTTGAGGGCCACCAGACCTATCCCTTCGCCGAGGGCAGGCTGTACGCCGCTGCCCATCTCGACGCCCATTTCCCGCCGGTTGACAAGGAGACCGACGATGTCGCGGCCTGACATCCACCTCTACACCGCCTCCACCATGAACGGCTGGAAGCCGACGATCTTCCTGGAGGAGGCCGGGGTCGACTACGAGCTGACCTTCATCGACTTCGCCAAGCAGGAGCAGAAGTCGGACTGGTACATGAAGCTCAACCCGAACGGCCGAATCCCGACCATCGTGGACCGCGGCAACGACGACTTCGTCGTCTTCGAGTCCGGCGCCATCCTCTGGTACCTGGCGGAGAGGTACGGCCGCTTCCTGTCCGACGATCCCAAGCTGCGCTCCGAGACCCTGCAGTGGCTCATGTTCCAGATGGGAGGCATCGGCCCGATGATGGGCCAGGCGATGTACTTCCAGCGTATCGCCGCGCCCAACGGGCACGAGGAGCCCTTCTCCATCAAGCGCTACGTGGACGAGTCCCGGCGCCTCCTCGAGGTGCTGAACAGCCGTCTTGCCGGCCGCGCCTACCTGGTCGGCGACGCCTACTCGATCGCGGACATCGCGACCTATCCCTGGGCGCGCGCCTATCCCTGGGCCCGGGTCTCGGTCGACGGCCTCGACCACCTGAAGGCCTGGTTCGACCGCATCAACGCCCGTCCGGCCGTGCAACGGGCCTTGCAGAAACCCAAGGCCGTCCCGGCCTTCTGGGGCAAGGCGGACGAGGCCGAATTCCTCGCGGAGAACGCCGCGCGCTTCGCTAGCGACGTGAAAGCAAATTGAACGGAAAGGAGAGGGAAATGAGCGGGAACGTCTACACCATCGCGGTCCTCAAGGCTAAACCGGGGAAGGCGGATGCGCTGATCTCGGTGCTCGAGAAGCTGGCCGCCGAGACCCGCAAGGAGGCGGGCGCCCAGGAGTACGGCTTCATCCGAGATCAGAAGAGCCCCGAGGTCGTCCTGTCCTACGAGAAGTGGCAGGACGCCGAGGCCGAATCCGCGCACTGGCAAACGCCGCACCTCGCCGCCGCCATCGAGCGGTTCAAGGACCTGCTGGACGGCGAGCCCGTGGTCCACAAGGGCAGCAAGATCATCTGACACACCAAGGTCGGGAGACGCAAACCATGAGCAAGACCATCCTCATCACCGGCGCGGGCTCCGGCCTGGGCAAGGGCACCGCCCTGGGCCTGGCCCGGAATCGCCACACGGTGATCGCCACCGTCGAGATCTGGCCCCAGGCCAGCGAGCTGATGGCGGCCGCCAAGGAAGAGGGCCTTCGACTGGAGGTCACCAAGCTGGACCTGCTGAACAAGGGCGACCACGAAGCGGCGTTCCGCCGCTACGCGGACCGGCTGGACATTCTGGTCAACAACGCGGCCACCGGCGAAACCGGCCCCATCGCCGAGGTTCCAGTCGACCGCATACGCCGCGAGTTCGACGTGAACGTCTTCGGCACTCTTGAGTTCGCGCAACCCTTCGCCCGGCTTTTCGCGGAGAAGGGCATGGGCAAGATCATCTTCACTTCCTCGATCGCCGGCTTCACGACCTTTCCCTTCCTCGGCCCCTACGTCGCCTCGAAGCACGCCCTCGAAGCCGTCGTCCAGATGATGCAGCAGGAGATGGAGGGCACCGGCGTCCAGATCGCGACCATCAACCCGGGACCCTTCCGGACCGGCTTCAACGACCGCATGTACGACACGCTGGACCAGTGGTACGACCCGGCCAGCAACTTCACGGCCGAACAGCCGATCCGCGACGCCCAGGCGCTGTTCGACGGCGACCAGCTGCAGCTCGATCCGCAGGACATGATAGACTTCATGGTCGATCTGATCCCGCAGGAGCATCACAAGTTCCGCAACGTGTTTCCGGAGCGCTTCGTCGAGGACGTGAAGCGGTACCAGACCGGCCTGTGGAAGAAGGAAGTCTAGAACCGAAGCGGACAGCGGCCCGATCAAGGAAAGAACGAACAGGGAGGCGACCTTGCCCGAGACGACCACAGCCCGGCTCCGCATCGACATCGTGTCCGATGTCGTCTGCCCCTGGTGCATCATCGGCTACAAGCAGCTCGAGCGGGCCCTCGACCGGACCGGCACCGCGGCCGAGGTGCACTGGCATCCCTTCGAGCTGAATCCGGGGATGGCGCCCGACGGGGAGAACCTGCGCGAACACCTCGCCGCCAAGTACGGCACGACCCCGGAAGGCAGCCGCGCCGCCCGCACCCGCCTGACCGCGCTCGGCGCCGAGTTGGGCTTCACCTTCAACTACGCCGACGACATGCGGATGTACAACACCTTCCGGGCCCACCAGCTGCTGCACTGGGCCGGGGCGCAGGGCCATCAGCACCGGCTCAAGATGGCGCTGTTTGGCAGTTTCTTCACCGAGCGGCGCGACCTCAACGACCCGCAGGTGCTGGCCGATGCCGCCGCCCGGGTCGGCCTCGACCGGGACGAGGCCCTGGCGGTCCTGGCCGACGGCCGCTTCGCGGACGCCGTGCGCGAAGAGGAGCGCTTCTGGACGGCGCGCGGCGTCACCGGCGTGCCGGCCGTGGTCTTTGACCGGCGCCATCTCCTGGTCGGCGCCCAGGGCGTGGAGAACTACACGCGGGTTCTGGAGGCGCTCGCGGCGGAACGGGCGGCCTGAACCGCGGGCACCAGAGAGGAACCATGCCGAAAGCCCAGGTAATCCACGAGCTCGGCCCGCCCGAGGTCATGCGGTGGGAGGAGTGGCCGGTGCCCGACCCGGGCGCCGGCGAGGTCCGGCTGCGCCACACCGCCGTCGGCGTCAACTTCGCCGACACCTACCACCGGGGCGGCATCTCCCACCCCTGGCCCGTGCCGCCCTGCCCCGTGGTGATCGGCTTCGAGGGTGTTGGCGTCGTCGAGGGCGTCGGCGACGGCGTTGACGGCTTCACCGCGGGCGACCGGGTCGCCTACGGCATCCCGCCGCTCGGCAGCTACGCAGAGATGCGGAACTATCCGGCGGAGAACCTGCTGCACCTGCCTGCGGGCCTGGACGACCGCGCGGTCGCGGCGCTGCTGATGAAGGGGATGACGGCCCACTACCTGCTGCACCGGACCTACAAGGTGCAGCCGGGGGACACGATCCTGGTCCACGCGGCCGCCGGCGGCATGGGCCTGATCCTCTGCCAGTGGGCCCGGGCGCTGGGCGCCACGATCGTCGGCACCGTCAGCACCGAGGAGAAGGCCGAGGCCGCGCGCGCCGCCGGATGCCACCATCCGGTGGTCCGGAGCAAGGAGAGCTTCGTCAACAAGGTGCGCGAGGTGACCGACGGCGAGGGTGCGGCGGTGGTCTACGAGGCGATCGGCAAGGACACGCTGCAGGACTCGCTCGATTGCCTGCGGCTCCTGGGCGTCTGCGCCGCCTACGGCCACGTCTCGGGCCCGCCCGATCCGGTGGACATCATCCAGGATCTCGGCCGTCGCGGCTCGCTCTTCATCACACGCCCGGCGATCATGCACTACGTCGCCAAGCGGGCCGACCTGGAGTGGACCGCGCGGGACCTCTTCAAGGCGATCGGCGACGGCATCCTCGACGCCAACATCAACTACGAGTATCCGCTCAGCGACGCGGTTCAGGCCCACGCGGCCATCGAGAGCGGCAAGACCCTCGGTGCGACGGTCCTGATCCCCTGAACGTCTTGTTGTCATGCCCGGACTTGATCCGGGCATCCAGGTGTTGTTCGAGGGCGTTGGAGCAACGCCAAACCTGCTCGAATGCATTCAGGACGCTTCAGCGCCAAACCAACTCCTGGATCCCCGGCTCAAGGCCGGGAATGACAAGTTGGGTCAACTTCAACAGACCGGCCCTAGAAGATGCGGCCGGTCAGGGCCTCCTTGGCCTTGAGGCTTAGCTCCTCGATCGCCTTGAAACCGTCGATCAGCATGTCGCGCTCGCGGCGCGAGAGGCGGTCGGGATGAACGTAGTTGCCGACCGGCTCGCCGGCTTGGAAGTCGGCCAGCTGCTGGCGAAGCAGGAGGCCGGTGATGTGATGGAAGGCGCCGGTCAGGTAGTCCGCCTGGTTGCGGTTCAGCACATCCAGCTGGCAGAGCGCCTCGATACGGCGCAGCGTCGAGGTCGCCGCGACGCCGTGCTTCAGAGAGAGCATGCGCAGCCCCGTAACCAGCGGCAGGGTGCCGCGGTGCTTGAGGTTGATCTTTCCGCCCTTGTCCCTGTCGCCGAGCAGGCGGCCGAACCAGCCGAGGGCGACGCTGGTCCGTTCCGATTCCTCGTAGAGCGCCCGAAGAAAGTGCGGCGAGCTCTTCGCGGTCTCGGTGACGATCTCGCGCAGCTCCTCGGCGAAGCCGGTGTCGCGGTAGGCGCCGCGGAAGTCGAAGAAAATGTCCCCGAGCTGAGCGGCGATGGCGCTGCCCCGCCGGCCCCAGATGCCGATCTGCGCGCGCCACTGGCTGCGGGTCTTGCGCCACAGGGGGTTGGTCGCCATGACGTAGCCAAGGCAGTAGGGGAAGCCGATGGCGTCGAGCGATTCGGTCAAGCGCTCGGCCAGCGCGATGAAGAAGGGGTCGATCCGGCCGTGCTCGTCGTCGGGATAGTCGTCGAGGATGAAGCCGTTGTCCTGGTCCGGGTAGAGGTAGTTCTCGCCGCGCCCGCCCGATCCCATGATAAGCAGCTCGAAACGCACGGGCGGCGAGCCCATGCCCTCCTCGGCCATCTCGGCGAGCGCCCGGTCGATCACCCGGCAGTGGATATCGCGGTTGATCCGGGTAATGACCGCCTGGATCTCGGGCGCCGGGACCCGGTCGGCGAACAGGCTCTCGGCTAGCTCGACCTGCGCGGCCTTGACCTGGCGCAGCCCCTCGCGGCTGTCGTCCTGGCTGATCGACTCGATCTCGCGCAGCGTCGACTCGGCGGCGACCGCGAGGGCCGCGTGGAGGTCGATCAGCCCGACCGGCCGGCCGTCGCCGTCGACCACCGGCATATGGCGCCAACCGAAGGTGCGCATGCGGGCGATCGCGTGGTAGAGGTAGTCGCCCGCCGCGATCGCCTTGACCGGGGCGGACATGAAGCCCGAGACCGGCTCGTCGCCGCTGCAGCGGAGCACGATGCGCCGAGTCACGTCCTGTTCGGTGATGATGCCGGCGAGCCGGCCTTCGGGGTCGACCACCAGCGCGGAGGTGCGGTGCCCGGCAGAGAGCCGCTCGATGAGGTCGGACACCGACGTCTCCGGAGCGACCACGACCGGGTCGCTCCGCATGTAGTCGCGGACCAGGTGCGCGAAGATCTTGGTGCGGGGCTGCACGGTGTGGCGGCCCTAGCCGGGACGGCCGACGATGGCCGGCGACGTCGAGGTCCTGCCCGCGCAGTCGTCGAGGACGCTTTCCGACACCAGGCGCTTTCGAAACTGCTCCCGGATGTCGCGCCAGGCGAATTTGATCGAATTCCGCACGATTTCCGAATCCTCCCTCTTTAGCCGGTCGGCGATCGGCGCCCAGCGAATCAGGGCGGCCGGACTCTCGCTGAAATTGTCGCGGTGCAGGGCGCGGCCCGCCCAGTCGGTCCGGTTCAACCGGGCAAGGAAGTCCTGCCGGCCAAGTTCAGCGGAGTATTCGGGTGGCGCCTCCGCCAGATTGTCCTCGATCCCGCGATGGTAGCAGCGCAGCGCGAGCGCGCGGCGGTCCTCGTCGGGAATCGACGGCCCCTCGAGCGCGGTGGCGGCGGCGTAGACGGCGAGATCGGAAAGGCAGGCGTCGAAGACGTGGAACTTGGCGATGTTCATCGAGCGGACATAGACGGGATCGTCGAAGACCCGCGGGTAGCGCGTTCCGATTCTGGTCTTGAGGTAGCCGTAAAGGGACTTCTGGGCGATGAAGGCGGCGCGGGTGGCGACGAAACGCTCGATATCCGCACTGCTGGCCAGCGGGCTGGTGTCGCGCCGAAAGGTCAGGGCCTTGACCACGGCACGAAAGGTTTGGATCAGACTGTCGAGGTTGAATGACATTGGAGTTTGGCTACCCAGTATTGGATTTCGCGCTTGCCGGCCCGTTCGGAGCCGCCGCGGTGCATGCTGCGATTGAGAGGCGATCTCCTTGGATTTCCTAAAGCTTACCTCGGTACCATTTGCCAATTCTCTTGACACGTGGCAGAAGTCTAACCGAAAAACTTGACCAGTCTATGTGAACAGGGGAGCAAGGACCCATGTCTGAACAAGAGTCCGCCAGACGGGAACGTCATTGGAAAAAGACCAGAAATCTGACGTATTTCGTGCTGGCAGTCTGGGCGATATTCGCCTTTGTCTTACCGTGGAACGCGCAAGCGCTCGATAGCTTTTCGTTCCTCGGCTTTCCGCTAGGCTATTACATCGTGGTGCAGGGATCGCTGTTCGTTTTCGTCGTCTTGATCTGGTTCCAGAACCTCAGGCAGGACGCGATCGACGACGAATACGAAGGCTCTGGCCAATAGTACGGAGGGGGGATCATGTCAGTTCAAACAAGCGGAGGCGGTTCAAGCTTTACGCAAAACCTGGGTAAGATCTACAGCCTCTATACCCTGGGTTTTCTCGCCTTCTTCGGCCTGATGGCCGTGCTCGAGCAGTTCGGTTTCGGCGCTCGGACCATCGGCATCCTGTTTCTGCTGTTCACCATCACGATCTACGCGGTGATCGGCTTCCTGTCGCGCACCATGCAGGTCGACGCCTACTATGTTGCGGGCCGCGAGGTGCCGGCACTCTACAACGGTATGGCGACGGCGGCGGACTGGATGTCCGGCGCGTCCTTCGTGGCGCTGGCCGGCGGCATCTACTTCGGCGGCTATCCCTACCTGGGCTTCGTTGTCGGCTGGACCGGCGGCTACGTGCTGGTCAACTCGCTGATGGCGCCCTACCTCAGGAAGTTCGGCTGCTACACGGTGCCCGACTTCATCGGCACCCGCTACGGCGGGAACACGGCCCGCTTCCTGGCCGTGGTCGTCCTCGTGGTGGCGTCCTTCACCTACGTTACGGCGCAGATCAACGCCACCGGCACGATCGCCGCCCGCGCGCTCGACATCCCCTTCGGTGTCGGCGTCTGGTTCGGCCTGCTGGGCATCCTGCTCTGCTCCATGCTGGGCGGCATGCGCGGTGTGACCTGGACCCAGGTGGCCCAGTACATCGTGCTGATCATCGCCTATCTGGTGCCGGTCATCTGGATGTCCAACGTCCAGGGCTTCGGCATCATACCGCACTTCGGCTACGGCGAGGCCGCGCAGCGCATCGCCGAACTCGAAGGGCAGTTCGGCTTGGCACCCGCGGCCGAGGCGGTCGGCAAGCTGAAGGTGTTGACCACGCCGCACTTCGATCCGCAGGGCGGCTTCCAGTCCTGGCAGTTCGTCACCCTGGCCTTCTGCATGATGGCGGGCACGGCCTCGCTGCCGCACATCCTGATGCGCTATTTCACCACGCCTTCGGTGCGGGCGGCGCGGAAGTCGGTCGGCTGGTCGCTGTTCTTCATCTTCCTGCTCTACTTCACGGCGCCGGCGCTGGCGACCCTGACCAAGCTGCAGCTGCTCGATCCCAATCTGGCGACGGCAGTGGTCGGCAAGGCGGTCTCCGACGTGATGGCCCTGGAGTGGGTGCAGAACTGGGCATCCGTGGGCATGCTCGCGGTGGCGGACCAGAACGGCGACGGGATCGTTCAGTTGAACGAGTTCTTCATGAGGCCCGATATCGTCGTGCTGGCCACGCCGGAAATCGCCGGCCTGCCCTACGTGATCTCCGGCCTGGTCGCGGCCGGCGGCATGGCGGCCGCCATGTCGACCGCCGACGGCCTGCTGCTGGCGATCGCCAACGCGCTCAGCCATGATCTCTACTACAAGATCATCGACCCGAAGGCCGAGACCAAGACCCGCCTCGTCGTTGCGCGGATCCTCCTGGTCGTGATCGGCGTGGCAGCGGCCCTGATCGCCTCGCTACAGTTGACCGGCATCCTCGGCGCTGTGGCCTGGGCCTTCTGCTTCGCCTGCTCAGGTCTCTTCTTCCCCTTGGTGCTCGGCATCTGGTGGAAGCGAGCCAATAGGCAAGGCGCGATCGCCGGCATGGTGTTCGGATTTCTCGCCGGTACCGCCTACCTCTACTATGTCCATTTCGCGGGCGGCGATCCGATTCTCGGTCTCGACCACCTGCGCTTCGGCATTGTCGGAATGCCGGTCAGCCTGATTGCGATGATCGTGGTCAGCCTGGCCACCGAGGCGCCCGACGCCGAGACTCAGGCCATGGTGGACGAGGTTCGGATCCCGAGCGGCGAGACGATCATCGGGCAACACTAAGACTGACTGTTTCGTGACCGAGGGGGGTAGAGCCCAGGCTCTGCCCCCCTCACCTTTCCTGGAGTTTCCCGATGGAAAGCAGCGACCTGGAAACCAGCATCCAGTTCCTTTCCGCCTTTCCGCTCTGGGTGATCGTGCTGGACTACGTGCTCGGCATCGTCATGTGGACGCTGATCGGGCGCTTCGCCATGAACATCTTCCTGCCCGAAGATTCCGACTTCTTCTTCATGCGCTTCTTCGTGAAGTCGACCGACCCGCTGCTCAGGGTTTTCAAGCCGGTCACGCCGGGCTTCCTGATCCCGCAGTTCGTTCCGCTCTTCGTCGCCTGGTTCTTCTTTATGATCCGCTTCTACCTGATGCCCTGGCTGCTCGGCTACTCGGTCATGGGCATGCTGTCCTTCCCGCTGGAAGGCGAGGTCGCGCGGATGCTCTACGACGTCTTCCTGCGTACGGACCCCTGAGCCAGGCGAACGCTGCGGGCGTTCAGGCGTAGGCCGGCACCGACCCGAGCGGCACAGCGTCGAGGGCGCGCAGGTAGTGCCCGACTGCGGCCGGGAAGCCGAAACGCAGCGCATCGGCGGTGATCGCGTGGCCGATCGAGACCTCGGCGATCCAGGGAATGCCGGCGATCAGGTCCGGCAGGTTCTCCAGGTTCAGGTCGTGGCCCGCGTTGACCGCGATGCCCCGCTCCCGGGCGACCTCCGAGGTCGCGCGGTAGTCGGCCAGCACCCGCGCCTGGTCCGGGCCGCCGTGGGCAATGGCGTAGGGCTCGGTGTAAAGCTCGATTCGGTCAGCGCCGCTGCGCGCCACGGCGGCGATCGCGCCCGGCTCCGGGTCGAGGAACAGCGAGACCCGGCAGCCCAGTGCCTGGATGCCCGCCACCACCTCGGTCAGGAAGCCCTCGTCCCGGGCCATGTCCCAGCCGTGGTCCGAGGTCCGCTGGTGCGGGTCGTCGGGCACCAGGGTCACCTGGGTCGGCCGCAGTTCCTCGATCAGGTCGAGGAAATCCGGCGTCGGGTTGCCCTCGATGTTGTATTCGACCCGCCGGCCGTAGTCGCGCGCCAGCATAGCCGAGAGTTCGCGGGCGTCGCTGCGGCGGATATGCCGCTCGTCCGGGCGGGGGTGTACCGTGATGCCGTGCGCCCCGGCGCCGATCACCAGGTGAGCGGCCTCGACCACCGAGGGATAGCCGATATCCCGCTGGTTGCGCAACAGGGCGACCTTGTTCAGATTGACGCTAAGCTTGGTCATGGCGGTCAATTGTTACCAAAACAATTCTTGCGTGTTTAGCTCTGATATCATAACGTTTCTCCAGCTATCGCCGTCAACAGCTTTATTGTTATGGATACAATCTGGCGTCCCGGCCTCGAACAGAGCGAGGGCCCGATCTATCGGGCGATCGCCGAGCGTCTCGCCGAGGACATCCGCAGCGCAAAACTGGCGCCCGGCACCCGCCTGCCGACCATGCGGGCCCTGGCCGACGAGCTCTCGATCACCGTCGGTACGGTCTACCGGGCCTATGAGCTGGCCGAGAAGAAGGGCCTGATCGTCCGCGAGCTGGGGCGCGGCACCTATGTCCGCGACCAGCGGGCGCCCGCCGCCGAAAACGCCCCGGAGCGCGACGGGGCGGTCGATCTCAGCCGGAACGAGCCGGTCGACATCCCGCTCGGCAGCACGCTGCGGCGATCGCTCCAGGAGTTGGCCCGCGACGGCGACCTCGACGGCCTGCTCGACTACGGCTTCTCCCAGGGCCAGCCGCGCCACCGCGAGGCCCTGGCCCAATGGATCAAGGCGCGCGGCTACGACGCCGACCCCGAGCACCTGATCGTGACCAGCGGCGCCCAGCAGGCGCTGACCATCGCGCTCGGCGCGCTCGCCCGGGCCGGCGACACCCTGATGGTCGAGGCCCTGACCTATCCCGGGATCAAGAACCTGGCGCGGCTCTTCGGGCTCGCGCTGCGCCCGGTCGCGGTCGACGACGACGGCTTGTTGCCGGACGACTTCGCCGCCGCCTGCGCCGAGGGCGCGCGGGTGCTGTTCTGCATGCCCAACGTGCACAACCCGACGACCGCGACGCTGAGCCTCGAGCGCCGGCGGGCCATCGCCGAGACCGCGGCCCGACACGGCGTCCGGATCATCGAGGACGACGTCTACCCACGCGCCACGGCAGCCCCCCTGCCCGCCTTCGCGGAACTCTACCCCGAGGCCACGGTCTACATCTCCAGCCTTTCCAAGACCGTCGCGCCGGGGCTCCGGGTCGGCTCGATCGCCTGCCCCCGGGGGCTTTATCCGGACCTGGTCGCGGTCACCCAGACCACGTCGTGGATGGCGCCGCCGCTGATGGCGGAGCTCGCCTGCCGCTGGATCGAGGACGGCACGGCCGCCGCCCTGGCCGCGCAGCGCGACCAGGTGACCCGGGACCTGGGCGACATCGCCGCGCGTGGCCTGGCCGGCCTGCCCTACCGCGCCGAGCCCCACAACGGCCACCTCTGGATCCCGCTGGCGCGGCCCTGGACCGGCACGGAGTTCGCCGGCGAGGCCGCCGAACGCAACGTCCTGGTCGCCCCGGCCGAGGACTTCGCCATCGATCCCAGCCGCGCGCCGGCCGCGGTGCGCGTCTGCCTGCCCAAGATCCCCGAAGAGATCCTGCTCGACGCCCTCGGCAAGCTGGTGACCCTGGCCCAGGCCGGCCCGGGACCAGCGGGCTTTAGGATGTAGGGCAGGCGGAGCGCATCGAGCGCATTCAGGCCGCGCCCGCCTCGGCCACAATCCAGTCGCGGAAGGCCTTGAGTCCGGGGATGTTGAGCGCGCCCTTGGGGTAGGCCAGGAAATAGCCGTAGTTCGAGAGCTCGACCGGTGAGATTCGGTAGAGGCGGCCGGCCGCCATTTCCTCCTGCACCAGGGCGTCGTTCAGCGCCACGCCCTGGCCGTCGATCACCGCTTGAACCCGCACGTTGGGGTCGGGGATCACCAGCTCGTCGCGCCCCGGGCGGTAGGAGAGGCCGGCGACCTCGTGCCAGTCGCGCCAGGCCTCGCTGCCGTCGCGGTCCTGCAGCAGGGGCACGCCAGTTAGCAGGGCCTCGAGCCCACCCTCCCCGGCCCGGCGGTGGATCGCGGCGCCCGCCGTGGGAAAGGCCGGGCAGGCGAAAAGCGGCTCGATCTCCATGTCGGTCCAGTCGCCGCGCCCCCAGCGGATCGCCAGGTCGATGTGGTGGCTGCGCAGGTCGAAGAGGTCGACCAGCGGCTGGAGCCGCAGGCCGACGCCCGGGTGGTCGGCGAGGAAGGTCATGAGCCGCGGCGAGAGCCAGCGCGAGGCGAAGTAGGTCGAGGTGCCGATGGTGATCCGCTCGGGCGCCGCCTCGCGCAGGGCGGCGATCTCCCGGTCGAGGTCGCGGAAGGCGATCCGCGACGCATGCCACAGGCGCTGGCCCTTCTCGGTCAGCGCGATGCCCCGGTTGCCGCGGGTGAAGAGCGGGAAGCCGAGCTCGTCCTCGAGGCGGGCGATCTGGTAGCTGACCGCCCCCTTGGTCAGGTTCAGCTCCGAGGCGGCCGCGGTGAAGCTGAGATGGCCGGCGACCACGTCGAAGAGGCGCAGGCTGTCGAAGGACCGGAAGCGCATACTCCCGTGTTTAGGTTTCTTGAACGTAGCGTGCAAATCATTTGGTTTGCGCGGCGGCAACGTTCGGTGATTTCCTAAGTGTGTCAGGGGAACGCGCGGTCTGGAGTAAAGAAGTCTTGGTCACAGAAGTTTCCGGGATCGAGCAGACGGCGACACCCTCGGCCCCGCCCGGCCGCCGCGCCGGTGGACGCGCCGCCCGCGTTGCCCGCCGCGGCGACCGCAACAGCTTTCCGCCGCCCGCGCGCTTCCGCCGCCGGGTGCCGACCTTCGAGCTGCTCGACGAGGAGGGCCTCGCGCGCCTGGAGGCCCAGGCCGACTGGATCCTCAAGGAGATCGGCGTCGAGTTCCGCGGCGACGCCGAGGCTTTAGGCCTCTTCAAGGCGGCCGGCGCCACGGTCAAGGGCGAGCGGGTGCGCTTCGAGAGCGGGCAGGCCCGCGCCCTCTGCGCCACCGCGCCGCGGAGCTTCCGCATGGAGGGCCGCGATCCCGCCTCGGCGATCACCCTGGGCGGCGACCACATCGTGCTCATGCCGGCCTACGGCCCGCCCTTCGTCACCGACCTGGAGGGCGGCCGCCGCTACGCCACCCTCCAGGACTTCCGCAACTTCGTGAAGCTGGCCTACGCCACGCCCTGGCTGAACCATTCGGGCGGCACGGTCTGCGAGCCGGTCGACATCCCGGTCAACAAGCGCCACCTCGACATGGTCTACGCCCACCTGCGCTACTCGACCAAGCCCTTCATGGGCGCCGTGACCGCGCCGGCGCGGGCCGAGGACTCCATCGCCATGGCGCGCCTGGTCTTCGGCGAGGACTACCTGGAAGACCACTGCGTCATCCAGGGCAACATCAACGTCAACTCGCCCCTGGTCTTCGACGAGACCATGTCGGGCGCGCTCCGCGCCTACGCCGCGGCTAACCAGAGCGTGGTGGTCTCGCCCTTCATTCTGGGCGGCGCCATGGGCCCGGTGACCCAACCGGCGTTGCTGGCGCAATCCCACGCCGAGGCCATGGCGGGGATCGCCCTCAGCCAGCTGGTGCGCCGGGGCGCGCCGGTGGTCTACGGCAGCTTCCTCACCACCATGAACCTGAAGACCGGGGCGCCCACATTCGGCACGCCCGAGGCCAGCCTCTCGACCTTCGCCATCGCCCAGCTCTGCCGCCGGCTCGGCCTGCCGCTCAGGTGCGGCGGCCACCTGACCGCCTCCAAGGTCGCCGACGGACAGGCCATGCAGGAATCGGTGGCGAGCATGATGGCCGGCGTCCTGGCCGGGTCCAACTTCCTGTTCCACGCCGCGGGCTGGCTCGAGGGTGGGCTTACCATGGGCTACGAGAAGTTCGTCATGGACCTGGACCACTGCGGGATGATGCTGCGCATGCTGGAGGGTCTGACCCTCGACGACAACGCGCTGGCCGCCGAGGCCTATCGGGAGGCCGGTCCCGGCGGCAACTATCTCGGCAGCGCGCACACCCTGGCCAACTTCGAGGCCGCCAACTTCGACTCCGCGCTGGCCGACACGGCCTCCTACGAGCAGTGGGACGAGGCCGGCCGGCAGGACCTGGAGCGGCGCGCCCACCGGCGCTGGCGGGAAATGCTGGCGGCCTACGAGGCGCCGCCGCTCGATCCGGCAATCGACGAGGCGCTTCTGGATTTCATGGCGCGAGAGAAAGCCGCCACGCCTGACCAGTGGCACTAACCGCAGAGATCTTGAGCGAAGGGAGAGAGACATGAGCCAAGCCAAGTGCATCCGCCTGCCGACCGGCGCCCCCGTCCCCGGCCTGGAGCCAACCGACTACATCCCGCCCGAGACGTTGCAGTCCGGCGACCCCAAGGAGCGGGGCCTCAGCTACTACGCCGATCAGACCGGCCAGCTCGACGCCGGGGTCTGGGAGTGCGAGCCCAACTGCCACGTAATCGAGGCCGCGCCCTACGACGAGTTCGTCTACCTGCTCCAGGGGCATATCGACGTGATCGACGACGAGGGCGGCGTGGAGACCTACAAGGCCGGCGACAGCTTCATGATGCCGCGCGGCTGCAAATGCACCTGGGACGTCAAGGAGCCGGTGCGCAAGCTCTACGTCGTTCTGACCCACGAGGCCTACCAGGGCTGACGCCCGGAACAACTGTCGCTCCGCCCTGTGGCAATTCACACAGCCCGGCGGGGCCGCCTCCGCTATCCCTCCTTATGTGGCTTCTTGGGGAGGGTGAGATGCACAACGAAAGGCGAGGCGGAGGGCTCTTCCGCAGCCTGCTGCTGCTTGCGCTGCTGGCCGGCGTCGGCGTGCCGGCGCTGGGACAGTGGCTAAGCCACGAACGGCCGCACCCGGCGAGCCGCCTGGTCACGGGCGAGGACTTCATCACCGAGAGCGGCATGACAACGGACTTCATGGCCGTGGCCGAGAGCCCGGCGGGCTACGTCGCCCCTGCGCCCTGACCGCGAGCCCGAGGCCCGCATCAGTCCGATCGCTTGAGCCGGACCGATCGCCCGTGCCAAGCTTTGGCCCGCCATGCCGGAGCTGCCGGACATCACGGTCTACATCGAGGCGCTGGAGGCGCGGATCCTGAACCGGCGCCTGGAGAGCGTCCGCCTCGCCAGCCCCTTCCTGCTGCGCTCGGTCGACCCGCCGATCAAGAGCGCGGAAGGCCGCCAGGTTACGGCTCTGCGCCGTCTCGGCAAGCGGATCGCCGTCGGTCTCGAGGGCGAGCTCTGGCTGGTCCTGCACCTGATGATCGCCGGGCGGCTGCACTGGCAGAAGCCAGGCGCCGCCCTGCCCGGCAAGCAGGGGCTCGCCGCCTTCGATTTCGATCACGGCAGCCTGACCCTGACCGAGGCGGGCACCAAGCGCCGCGCCTCGCTGCACCTGGTCAAGGGCGAGGCGGCCCTGGCGGAGCACGACTCCGGCGGCCTGGAGGTCTTCGAGACCGATCTCGCGGGCTTCGCGGCGGCGCTCACCCGCGAGAACCACACCGTCAAGCGGGCGCTGACCGATCCGCGCGCCTTCAGCGGCATCGGCAACGCTTATTCCGACGAGATCCTCCACCGCGCCGGGCTCTCGCCGGTCGCCGTGACCGGAAAGCTGACGCCCGAGGAGACCCGGCGCCTGTTCGACGCGACCCGCGACACGCTGGCGGACTGGTGCCGGCGTCTCAGCGAGCACTACGGCGAGGCCTTCCCCGAGAAGGTCACGGCCTTCCGCGAGGGCATGGCGGCCCACGGCCGCTACGGCAAGCCCTGCCCCGCCTGCGGCACGGCGATCCAGCGCATCCGCTATGCCGAAAACGAGACCAATTACTGCCCGCGCTGCCAGACCGGCGGCCAGGTGCTGGCCGACCGCGGCCTCTCCCGCCTGCTCAAGAAAGACTGGCCGCGCCGGATCGAGGACCTGGAACGGCTGAAGGACGGAGACTAGGGCGGAGGCCCCGCGCGCCTCCTCGAGCGATCCTCACTCAGGCGCGATCCGCAACCGCCAAAATCAACGTTGAATACGCAGATTCCGGCCAAAATAGCCCGAATCCGCGTCAAAAAGCGCGCAAACGGCCTCTAAAACACATTCTTAACCCTATCGTCCTAGACCAAGCCTGGGCTCGGTAAAGGCTTTCTGGAGGCTGCAGAAGGCATCCATCCAAGGGGGCGAAGGAGACGACCATGGGCAAGAAGATACTCTTGGGACTGCTGATCCCGATCGTCCTGGCCGCCGGCGGGTTCTACCTCTGGCAGGGCGGCAACTTCGGCAAGAAACGCGTTCTCTTCATCGATTCTTACCACAAGGGCTACGCCTGGAGCGACGGCATCACGACCGGTATCGTCCGCGTGCTCGCCAGCCACGACGTCGAGCTCCACGTCCACCGGATGGACACCAAGAACAACAAGGGCGAGGACTTCAAGAAGCGGGCCGGCCTGCGCGCGAAGCAGGTGATCGATCGGATGAAGCCCGACGTGGTCATCGCCGCGGACGACAACGCCCAGAAGTACCTGATCGTGCCCTACTTCCGCGGCAGCGACCTGCCGGTCGTCTTCGCCGGGGTCAACTGGGATGCCTCGGGCTACGGCTATCCGGCGTCCAACGTGACCGGCATGGTCGAGGTCGAGGCGCCGGACCACCTCTTCGATATCCTGCGCCGGTTCTCGAACGGCACCCGGCTCGGCTCGCTGGGCACCAACAGCGAGACCAACCGAAAGGTGGTCCAGAAGTACGGCCAGCTGCTGAATATCTACTTCCAGGAGGACGTCTACGTGGACACCTTCGAGGAGTGGAAGCAGGCCTATCTCGACCTGCAGAACAAGGTCGACATCCTCTTCATGTACAACAACGCCGGCATCGAAGGCTGGAACGACGCCGAGGCCGTGGCCTTCGTGCAGGAGAACAGCCGCATCCCGAGCGGCTCGGTCCAGCCCTGGATGGCGCCCTTCGTCATGGTTTCCTACAGCAAGGACGCCACGGAGCAGGGCGAATGGGCGGCGGAAGCGGCCCTGCGCATCCTCGACGGGGACTCGCCGAACCGCATCCCCATCGCGCGCAACCAGCGCGGCGAGATGATGGTCAACTCGGCGATCGCCAACCGCCTTGGCGTGGAAGTCCCGCCGGAAATGCTGTCGCGCGCGAGCCGCGTCATCAACTGACGCCCCGCGTCGCAGGAATGCCGGAGGACCGCGCCCCGGGCGAACGCCCGGGGCGCGGTTTCTCTTTGGCCGCCATGCCAAAATGCGGCAGGCTGTCCGGAACCCGACACGAAGGGGGCCCGACCGGCATGGCGACCATCTCCTACCTGACCCGCATCGAGTTCGACTTCGGCGCAGTCGGGCGGCTCGGCGACGAGCTCGCGGCGCTGGGTGTCAAGCGCCCGCTCATGGTGACCGACCCGGGGCTGGTCGCCTGCGGGCTCGCCGAGCAAGTTCGGGGCGTGCTGCCCAAGAGGCTGCCCCTGACGCTGTTCGACGGCACGCCGGAGAACCCGACCGAGGCCGCGGCGCGCGCGGCGCTGGCGCTCTACCGCGCCGGCGACTGCGACGGCGTGATCGGTCTGGGCGGCGGCTCGCCGCTCGACCTCGCCAAGGCGGTCCGCCTGCTCTCGAGCCACGAGGGGCCGCTGGCGCGCTACGCCATGATTGAGGGCGGGGTGGCGCGGATCACACCCGCCATGCCGCCGCTGATCGCGATCCCGACCACGGCCGGCACCGGCAGCGAGGTCGGGCGCGGCGCGGTCATGATCATGGACGACGGGCGCAAGCTGGGCGTGGTCAGCCCGCACATGATCCCGAGCCTCGCGCTCTGCGACCCCGAGCTGACCCTTAACCTGCCGCCGGGCCTGACCGCGGCGACCGGCCTAGACGCGATCGCCCACTGCACCGAGACCTTCCTGTCGCCAGTGGTGAACCCGCCGGCCGGGGCGATCGCGCTGGACGGCCTAAGGCGCGCCTCGGCCCACATCGGGCGCGCCGTCGAGCGGGGCGACGACCGGGAAGCCCGCTGGCAAATGATGATGGCCTCGATGGAAGGGGCCATGGCCTTCCAGAAGGGCCTCGGCGCGATCCACGCCATGTCCCATCCGCTGGGCGCCCTGCCCGGCCTGACCCTGCACCACGGCACGCTGAACGCCGTGGTCACGCCGGCGGTGCTGAACTTCAACAAGGACCACGTCGGCGACAAGTACGAGACTCTGGCGGCGGCCATGGGCCTCGGGGCCGGCGCGGATCTGATCGCGGCGGTCCGGGCGCAGAACGCGCGCCTCGGCATCCCCGAGGGGCTGCGCGAGATGGGCGTCGAGGAAGACATGATCCCCGGCCTGGCAACCCAGGCGGTGAACGACCACTGCAACGCCACGAACCCGCGCGAGGCCGGCGTGGAGGACTACGTCGGGCTGTTCCATGCGGCGATGGGCTGAGGCGGCGGTCTTCGCCGCGCTGACCGCGGCGGCGGCCCTGCCCGCCCGGGCCGAGGAGGGGCCCTGTGGCTGCCGGGCGGACTTCGATCCCTGCCTGGTCGGCGACTGGCTGCTGCCCGCCGACACGGTCCATCCCCATTGGCGCGAGACCGCGGCCACTTTCCTCGGTCTGACGGTCCAGTCGACCGACGGGCAGGTCGAACTGGTGGTTCGGCAGGACCGGCTGTTTCACCTGCGCATCGCGCTCGACAGCCAGGCGACGGCGAAGGCCGGCCTGCGCCTGGAAAGCAGGATCACCGGCTCGCCCGTCGGCCGGGTCTGCGTCGCGCGGGACGGCGAGCTCTGCACCTACGGCGTGCGCGGCAAGATCAGGCTGAGCAATCAGATCGAGCTGTCGGGCCGGCGCGTCCCCATGCCGACCGTGGTGGTCCCGGCGGCCGGCGACGAGCGCGGCAAGGAGCAGAACTACCTCTACAGCTGCACCGCGCGCACGCTTGAACTGAGCTTCATCAATCTGGGCGAGCGCCAGAAGGTCACGGCAACGCGGCGCTGAATGCCTAGAGCAGATCCGGGTTTGATGGAATCGCCACGGGCGATCCATCAACCCGGTGAATCTGCTCTAAACCTTAAGTGTAGAGGGGATTCTCATGTTTAGTTGGAAACCACGTAGTGGTTCCATCTAAACATGATCCGCTCTAGGCCTGTTGACATTCAGGGCGCGCTCCTGGTCCGAGTGAAATCGGCCTGCTGTTAGGCGCGAGGAGGAAGGACATGCCGAGCATATTCGACGACAAGCAACGCGGCAGCGGGCCGATTTCGCCGGATCCCTTCGGGACGGGGCGCATTTGCGCCGGGGCGGCGTCGCGGAAGGC